>QKIO01000081.1 GCA_003251015.1 Bacteroidales bacterium | reverse complement strand
TTTACATAGTTGCTTGTTTCCATAACTTAACTATTTGTTCGAAAAACTGAAAGTCTGAATAAAAATGAATATGTGCATAAGCCGCTAGGACGTTCTGCTGTTTTAAACCGCAGCGCCACTCTTTTTGCTTTTCGGGCTTAGAGAGTTGAAATTCCATGGTGTAATTAGTTTTATCTTTCTCTACTATCATCGAGCGATGAAACTCATGACACCTTGATTGAGTGCCATTATAACACACCTGAGCATACCCAAAACGCTGCAGTTGAGTCGTCATCTTCACCGAAGCCGACAAAACACCACACATGGGATAATTCTGACCTTCAAGACTAATAATAGATTCAGATAAGTACATCAACCCTCCACACTCCGCGTAGATGGGCAAACCCTTTAAAGCCGCTTGTTTGATGGAAGATAACATGGATATATTGGCAGATAACTGAGTGGCAAAAACTTCAGGATATCCACCACCAAGATATAAACAAGTACAAGACACCGGAATCTCAACATCTTCTAACGGACTGAAATAATGCAAGGTAGCACCAAGTTCTTCGAGCAATTCTAAATTATCTTTATAATAAAACCGAAAAGCTTTATCAGAAGCTACACCTATGTGTAAATCATCTAAACGTAAATTGGGAAGTGTTATTTCTTTTGATGCCATTGTGGCCACTTCTGATAGCGAAAGGAGTCTTTCTATATCAATGGTTTGAGCCATCACCGTCTTTAGCTTCTCTACTTTGAGTTCTAACTCACCAATCTCCTCGGCTTGTATCAAACCTAAATGGCGACTTTCGATGGTGAAAAATGGGTCACGAGGTAAATAACCTACACACGCAATTTGACATTGACGTTCGATAACAGACTTTAAAAACTGATAATAATCGTCACTTGGCACATGATTTAGGATAACCGCTATTACATTTGCATCCGCCTCTAAAGTGGCAAAACCTTTGACAATAGCAGCCACTGACTGATACAAACTTTTGCAACTCACCACCAAAACAACTGGCAAGTTCAGCGTCTTTGCAAGCTCATAACTACTCCCAACAGCCATTTCACCCATGCCATCGTACATACCCATCACCCCTTCAACCACCACCACATCTGCACCATCTGCATGTTTGGCATACAAGTGGTTCAGCGTTGGTTCAGTTAGCATATACCCATCTAAATTATACGATGGAGTACCAACTACTTGTGTGTGAAACAAAGGGTCTATGTAATCAGGGCCAGTTTTAAAGGGAGCCACGCGCTTACCCATCGACTTGAGTAAAGCCATTAATCCGATGGTAATGGTCGTTTTACCGCAACCACTATTCGTGCCAGCAACTACAAATCCGTGCATAATACTGGTTTTAAGAGTGTTTGTAGTTCAACTAATGATTTAGGGAGTGATTCACAACCTAAATCAGGAAATAAAGAATGACTTAATTCAACAATAAAAGGTAATTGCAAGTCGGCCTCTTTGAGTACTTCGGTTTGATGAAAAACCTTTTGTGGACTACCGCTTACTAACACTTTACCTTGCTTTAATACAATAATATAATCTGCCCATGCATACGCTTGATTGACATCATGAGTAGATATTATAATTGTTTTTCCATGCAGATTAAGTTTATCTAACTGATTAAATATTAGGCTTGAATGGTATGGGTCTAAACTAGAAGCAGGTTCATCACACACAACTACATCAGGCTCCATAGACAAGACAGCAGCCATACAAACGCGTTTTTTCTGACCAGCACTTAAATCGTGAGGGGATTTATCGCGTAATTCTTGCAATCCAAAGGCTTCCAAAGCCCACTCCACACGTTGTCTAACCCACACTTTATCTTTGGATAGATTATAAAGTCCAAACGATAATTCTTCGTACACAGTGGGCGCTATCAATTGATTATCTGAATCATGAAACAGAAATCCTATTTTGGAACGAAGGGTTCGTAATTGAGATTTTCCATAACAATACCGCGTATCGTGATAGTTTAAATATCCAGATGAAGGTTTTAAAATACCTATCAACATCAATAAAAAGGTCGATTTCCCAGCTCCATTTCCTCCCAACAAGGCTATTTTTTTGCCCTGAGGAAGTACCAAATCAAGTCCATCAATGGCTAAGGTGCCTGAAGGATATAAATAACTAACGCCCTTAAAACCTATAACACCCTCACTCATACTGTTTTATTTTTAAATAAAGAAGTAGTAATAAACAAGACAATAGAATGGGACTAAGTAGTTGACGTTTAGCAAATGACTTTTCGGGACTCACAAAAACAAAATCACCCGTGCCTAATCGTGCCATCAGCGCGATCTCTACTTGTGAGCTTTGATACAAGGCTTTACGAAATGTGGCGTAAATAAGCAGACCAAAAGCGGGTAATTTATTGCCTTGAGTTGAATAAGCCAAACGACACTTTTGAGCTATATGTAACGATTTAGCAGTATGACTTAAGCTAAAAATAAAATTATAGGTAAGGATAAACAATTCGATAAACAACGTTGGTATCTTACAATAACGCATGGCAACAGCCAATTCGGAAATGGTATGTGTTAATAACCCAAAAAACACAACACTAACCATGGCTAAACTTCTTAATAAAACCAATTTAGCCACTTCCACATTACTCATATCAAAACCCAACGAAATAGAATATATCTTAAAGAATGGCCGAGTACTTTCTAATGAAATGGCAATAGTCAAACACCCTAACAAAATAAACATCAATGGAATACGATACAACTTAAAAAGATGACTTACCGAAAGTTTACAAACAAAAAAAGTCAATACTAAAAATACAGCCAAAACTAAACCATCAAACATCAACGAGGAGCTACACAACACCAACACAAAGGCAGGCAAGAGATAAATACTCTTAACCAACAATGGCAGTTTTACCAACTTGTGGTGAGGATTATATAACTCTTTTAATATCATCGAACCGACTTCTGTTTAGCATGTTGCTTAAGGATGTAATAGATAATAATAGCTAAACCCAAAGCCGCCTGTAAACTAAACAATAAAGGCTCAGCCAACGGACTATCATGCTCCCAAACAGGAGATGCCCAAGGTTGATAGTTAGGTGCTATTTCTTTAATGACATCCACTGATTTATTATCGGTACCCACAAAACTTGACATTTGGGTAGATATATAGTATTGAATCGCCAAAATGAGTAGTCCACATAATAACACAAAACCACTAACCAGCGTTTTCTTAGTTTTAAGGTTATAGGTGTCTATTGATTTATTTTCCATTTGAAACTAGGATTAATGGTACTAATATCTAAACTGTTATACTTCATTATCAAACCAAAAAGAAAAACCGTTAGTACACCTTCAACCACTGCCAGAGGAAGTTGAGTAATTGCAAAAACAGAAATAAACTTGTTGAAATTAGCCATCAAAGAGGCTGTAGGTGATTCAAAGGCAAGTGCCAATTGAAAGGCTGTACAAACATAAATAAGTACATCGGAAAAGAAGGCTGCTACAAAAACACTTAACCAACTGGGGGCCTTACAAAACTGCAACAAACGATACAGCCAAACAGCTACAAAGGCACCTACCACAGCCATCGAAAAGGCATTGGCACCAAGCGTAGTTAAACCTCCATGGGCCAATAACAAGGCCTGAAACAACAAGACAATTAAACCCACCACTGACATACTTGAAGCGCCAAACAAAATGGCACCCAAAGCAATACCTGTTAAGTGAGAGCTGCTGCCTGCCACTGAAGGCAGTTTGAGTGATGATAACACAAACACAAAGGCACCAACTACTGCAAACAATAATTTAGCTTTTGTATTTTCTTTGGTTAAGGTATTGACTCGTCGCATACCCATATATAAGAAAGGGATAAATACGAGAGTCCAAAAACCTGCCCATGTGCTTGGCAAATACCCTTCGGCAATGTGCATACCCCACGCTAATGAGGGTAGTAACAACAGAAATAAACTATAAACAAGTCGTTTTTTCATCATTTAGTAATTAGTACAATAAATTGAGATAGCATATAAATGCCATACCATTAAGTGCATAGTTGCTAAGTACACACTATTTCTATTGCTTTATTATGATAAAAAACGATTGGCCTGTTGAAGTAAGATATCAGCCATCATAGGCTCTTTGCCAATGGGTGAACCAAAAACAAATTCGGCTTGAGGATATTGTTTTTGAAGAACTACTAGTTTTTCGGGGATGTCTTCTTTGATGTGATTACCATTAAACAAAAAATAAGGAAGCACAACAATACGACTACCTTCAGCTGGATTAATATTTTTAACCACCTCTTCTAAAGAAGGTTGAGCCAATTCCATATGAGCGCCAAACACATTTTGACCACTCGTCTTTGTACGTAGAGTATCTACCACAAAATTAAAATCATCCACAGCCTCTTGCGATTTACTGCCATGGCCTAGAATAATAATTGATTGCTTTTGCATTATTTTGATATTTAGATGAATAATCAAAAAAAGCAATGCTAACTACAAGTTATTAACACAGACAATAGTCCATCTTAAAATCTAAAAGAAAATGAAATCGTTAGAAAATCATTCGCATTTATTCCCGAAAGCATTGTAATATAGCTATGGCAGGTCTTCCGGCTTTCCCGATTTTCAATACCTTCCCATTCTTGTGAACAGTGGTTTGTAGTTTGAAAATACGAATCGACACAGTGTCGAATCGGGATTACGGCTGCGGGTACAGCTCTCGAATTAAACGAGATTCCCATATTAAGGATTTTCCTGATAAGGAAAATTCCACCTAGCTTGATGGCAAATATATACTATTTATAAATAATGACAAGTGGGATGATAAAAAAAAGAATTCGAAGAGTAATATAAGACCTATCAATCACCACTCTAAAAAATGTTTTTATTTATATAAAAACACCTCTCCTAAAACGATACAAGAAGGTATTTAGACCGTGAAAAACACTTGGCTAGTGAAGTATGTTTAAACAACAAAAGGTTAACTATGAAAGTTAACCTTTTGTTGTTATGTCGGGATGACAAGATTTGAACTTGCGACCCCTGGTCCCCCAGACCAGTGCGCTACCGTGCTGCGCTACATCCCGATTATTAAAGCCTTTTTAAACACGCCTTATCCTTTTTTGATGGTGCGAAGATAGCTATTTTACATTATTATACAATAGTCATCGCCCCCATTTTATTCACTCTTCTATAAAACCATAAAACCTAAGCATACGAAAGCAGAACAGACTAAAAACACCTATTCCATTACCTGAGAAGAAGCAGGAATTGTAAAGGTAACTTCCGTACCAACACTAGGCTCGCTTTCCACCCATATTTTACCATTATGCTGAGAAATAAACTCATAACACAATATCAATCCAAGACCAGAACCCTTCTCACCCTTAGTGCCAAGCTGACTAGTAACCTTCTCACCAACAGTAAAGAGTTTGCGTCTAACAAATTCTGGCATTCCTATTCCGTTATCTTTAATGCTAATCTTTAGATTATCATCATCCAAACTCACGCTAATAAGTATCTCACCATTTACATGCACATATTTAAGCGAATTATTTAATACATTACGCACTACAGTGGAAATCATATCCCCATCAAAAGCAACTGTATGGTCAGCATCAAAAACCACATCAACTGTTACATTTTTCTTTTCAGCAATCGGTCTTATTAGTAGTATGTTCTCGTTAATAAATGTTGATACATTATGTAGTTTGCTATGCAAAATAATTTCATTACGTTGGGACTTAGCCCACAACAACAAGTCATCCAACAACCTGAAAGTCTGATCTGTAGACAGCTTTAGATTATTAATAAAACCCTTCATCTCTTCTTTGCTAAATTCATCAAAATCAGCCAACATCACCTCTAACAACGAAGCAGAAGTACCTAACGGTCCGCGTAAATCATGGGCTATGATAGAGAAAAATCGATCTTTTGTTGAGTTTAATTCCTTTAGTTTTTGACTAATACTCTCAAGCTCTAATTTTTGATGAAGTAGTTTTATATTTTTCTCTGAAATCTCTTGTGTTCTGTCTTTTACCTTCTGGTCTAATGAATTAAACAATCTTGCATTTTCTAAGGAAACCGCCAATTGTGCACTCAATATTGCCAGTAGACTAACACGCTTATTATGAAACACATTAGCCGATAGATTATTTTCTAGGTATAAAATACCACCTAATTTAGACTGATGAATAATTGGTATAGCAATAACAGACAGCACCTTATAATCTACCACATATGCATCTTTACAAAATCGACTTTCCTGCTGTGCATTACCAATAATCACCAACTCCTGAGTGCGTTCGGTAAAACGCACAATGGA
>QKIO01000271.1 GCA_003251015.1 Bacteroidales bacterium | reverse complement strand
AAAACAAGTACGGCACACAAATACAACGTGAGCATCTCCCCTATACTCGATCAAAAAAACGAACACCTAATCGGCTGTGTGATTGCGATGCGTGAGTTAGAAAACGTGTACAACCTAGTGAACAAATACATGGGCATGCAGGCGCGTTTTACCTTTGCCGACATCATAGCCAAGAGTCAATCGATGCGTAAACTAATTGATTATGCAAGCACCATCTCAAACAGCCCATCAACCGTTTTAATTGAAGGCGAGAGTGGCACTGGCAAAGAAGTGTTTGCCCAAAGCATTCACAATGCCAGCAGCAGGCGTGAAAGTGGTTTTGTGGCCATCAACTGCGCTGCCATCAGCGACAACCTTATTGAAAGTGAACTATTTGGCTACGATGATGGTGCTTTTACTGGCGCTAAAAAAGGAGGTCATCCAGGCAAATTTGAATTGGCTGATAAGGGCACTCTCTTTTTAGATGAAATAGGTGACATGAAACTTGAGATGCAAGTGAAACTCCTGCGTGCAATACAAGAGGGAGCCATCACACGGGTGGGTGGTGAAAAAAACATAAGCGTTGATGTACGCATTATTGCAGCCACCAACAAAAACCTAAAAGAAGAAGTTAATAAGGGGCGATTCCGTTTAGATTTGTTCTATCGTCTAAGTGTAATTCCCCTGCGCATACCTGCTCTACGCGATCGCAAAGAAGACCTACCCTCTCTCATCCGTTTCTTTTTAAGCAAAAAAGCCATGCGCCTACAAAAACCCATTCCTCAATTGAGTTACACAAACCTCCAGAAATTCCTAGACTACTCATGGCCTGGCAACATTAGAGAACTAGAGAATGCCATTGAGCAATACGTCAACCTAGAAGGCAAAACATCATTTGACGAACTCAAAATGGACACTTCATTTTGGACACCCAGCTCTGACCTAAGCCAAACATTTGTAGAAACAAACGCTGACACCCTAAAATTAAACAGCATCTCTGAGATGGAAAAAGACTTGATTTTAAAAACACTCAATCATTTTGAATACAACATGACACAAAGTGCACTATCATTAAACATTAGCAGAAACACACTCTATCTTAAACTCAAAAAGTACCACATTCGCGGAGTATAGGTCACAAAAAAAGCTAAAATCATTCCAGCCAAAAAATAAAAATCACCACACCCCCTCCTCAAATACAACGACACACACTTGCACATATTAATGGTGTATTAAAATAAGACACCGTTAACTTATAGGACATACGCGCGCTTCGTTAAGTACTATTTTAGGACACTTCAAAAACACAACAACACACGCAATGCACTAACATAATGCACATTACAATCTTTGGCACAGATTTAGTGTATTAATATGGACAAAACCATACATTATGCCAAGTTCGTTCAAGCACCACATGCTAATTTGTTTAGGCAGCTCATGCCACTCACGCGGAAATGCTCAAAATGTAAAAATAGTAACCGACTACATAAATGAGCATAACCTAAGTGCATCGGTAGACTTTAGAGGTCACTTATGCAAGGAACAATGTACAAAAGCGCCTGTCATTTATATAGATAATGTTGAGTATGCAAACATTACGGCCGCTAGCCTCGACACGATACTCAACACGCATTTTAACAAGACTACATGCATCTAAAAGCCATTTACACCGAAACGGAGGACTGCAAGGACTGTTACAAGTGCATTCGTCAATGCCCTACCAAAGCAATAAAGGTTAATAACAACCTTGCCTCTGTGGTGGACGACCTCTGCATTTATTGCGGTCACTGCGTTATTGCATGCCCTACAGGTGCTAAAAAAGTAAGAGATGGTATTTCTCAGGCCAAACAACTCCTTGAGCAAAAGCACCAAGTTTATGTATCCCTCGCGCCTGCTTTCATTGCCGAATATGGGCAGGAAGCTAATATCGTAATCCAAAAACTACATGCCCTTGGCTTTGCTGGTGTTTCGGAAACAGCTCTTGGCGCACAAGAAGTATCAACCCAAGTAGGGCAATACCTGCACGGACGTGAAAATGGGGTTTACATTTCCTCCGCATGCCCCTCGGTAGTAGAGCTAGTGCGTAAATACTACCCTCAACACACCATGGCCATAACCCCTTTTCTATCGCCCATGTTAGCACATGCTAAAATGCTGCGCAAATGGTATGGCAATGCAATTGGTGTGGTGTTTATAGGCCCGTGCATTGCCAAAAAAGCAGAAGCAGACGGCGCCCCCAATCTAGTGGACGTAGCCCTCACCTTTAAAGAACTAAACCAATGGTTGAATAACGAAACCATATCAACAACGAATGAAAACCACAAACTAGTCCCTCACCAGGCAGCTGCAGGAGCACTATACCCCCTGGGTGGAGGTATGATAAACACGATTGACAAAGATGCTAGAAGTCAGTTTATGAGTTTTACTGGCCAAAACATGGTACGTAGTGTATTGGACGATTTAGATAACCTAGGCAAAGAGTCGCCTTTATTCTTAGAATTACTCGCCTGTGAAGAAGGCTGTATCAATGGCCCTGGCGTGGATTGCACCAATGGCATAGCCACCAAATTACAAGCTATCAAATCAAATTTCGAAACAAAAAACGAAGAGACTCATCCCCAAAACACAAACATCAATATAGAACGAGATTTCTTTAACATCATCCCCAATGAGACAAGAACATACCAAAGCGAGGATATTAAAGACGCTTTGTTTAGCATTGGAAAAAAAACTGCAATGGATGAGCTAAACTGCGGTGGATGTGGTTACGACACGTGTCGCGAATTTACAAAAGCCCTATTGAGTAATCATGCCGAAACCGACATGTGTGTTTCGTATATGCGTATGGTGGCGCATGACAAAGCCACCATCTTGTTGCAAAAAATACCATCAGGGGTGGTTATCATTGATAACACACAAAAGGTACTCGAGATGAATGCCGCTTTTGCCCGTTTATTGGGCGAAGAGATGGAATTATGTTTCGAAGTCAACAAAGGGTTAAAAGGTTTTGACATGAGTGAAATGGGTGAGTTTGCCAGTTACTTCGAAACAGCCCTACTCACTGGCAAAGAATATCACGAGATACCCATCCAAGAAAAAGGAAGAAACTACCAATTATCCATCTTTAACATTCAAAAAAATAGATTAGTAGCAGGCATTCTACAAAGTCCTCGACAGACCGAATTCAGACACGACATTGTAGAAAAGAGAACCCGTGAGGTTATTCAAAAAAACATGGAAACCGTGCAAAAAATCGCCTTTCTATTAGGTGAAAATGCCTCTTTCACCGACTCGTTACTCAACTCTATTCTTGACGAACACCAACACTAAGATGCAGAATCGTTTATTTCATATTGAGGCCGAGGTGTGTCAAGAACGCAAATACAAAGAACGTGTTTGTGGAGATGCTTGCGCCACCAAAATTCATAAAGAAGAAGAACGATTGATAACCGTACTCTCCGACGGATTAGGCTCTGGCGTGAAAGCAAATGTATTAGCCACCATGACTACCAGCATGGCACTCCAGTTTACGGCTAACAAAAACCCAATGGAGCGTACGGCAGAATTCATCATGAGTACCTTGCCCGTGGACTCAAAACGACAGATTAGTTACTCCACCTTTACCATTATGGACATTAACTGCCAAGGACTAGCCAGCTTTATCGAATATGATAACCCAGAGATTTTGATCTTTCGAAATGGCGGTTACATAACACCCCAAAAACGCAATAATATATTCCCTGTCAAAAGTAATAATGAGGCTAAAGTGAGTACCTCATCCATTCAATTACAAAAGGAAGATCGCATTATTATGACCACCGACGGCGTAACGCAAGCCGGGATGGGCTCTGACAAACATCCTTTTGGATGGACCAACGAGGGCTTAAAATCATTCGTGCAACAAACCATCAATAGCAATGCGAATATTTCAGCAGCTCAGTTGTCGCGCCAAATAGTGGAACGCGCCAAAGCAATAGATGCCGGCACCCACAAAGACGATACCACCTGCATGGTTATTTACTGCCGTGAGCCAAGAAAAATACTCATCGCATCAGGACCTCCCTATCACAAACAGTACGACAAACAACTGGCCGACAGAACCATCAGCTTTGCTGGCAAAAAAGTGATTTGCGGCGGTACCACATCCACTATTATTGGACGCGAATTAAACCGAACCATTGACGTAGACCTACAAAGTAGCCTTGATGGATTGCCTCCAAGAGCCTACATGGAAGGTATTGATTTAATAACCGAAGGCATTCTAACCCTAGGGCGAGTATCAACCATTCTTGAAAACATTAAGGATTACCAACCAACACAAAACGACACGGCCTACAAACTGGTAGATCTACTAATAAACAGTGATGCCATATTAATACTTGCCGGCACAAAAATAAACAACGCACACCAAGACCCTAGCTTACCTCAAGAGTTGGAGATACGGCGAAACGTCATTAAAAAAATTGCTTTTCTGTTAGAAACGCAATTCTTAAAATCGGTAGAAATAGAATATTTATAACAGCAATAAAACAGCGCAAAACAACAACACACAATGACCTATTACAACAACGCAATTAGTACCAAACGAGAATTATTAGTGCGCATTCTAAAGCTTAAAAACGAAAACAGCTTACTAGAGAACATCGACCGCATCCCACTTGAGATGCGCCCTAGAACCAACTCGCCCATACGCTGCTGCGTACATAAAGACAGAGCTGTTATCAAATATAAAATAATGGCTCTATTAGGCTTTAACATTGCCGATGAGCAGGATGAACTAACCCCCTTAAAAGAATATGCCCAACGATCGTTAGCTGGTCAAGAACGCAGCGGCAATTTTTTAACCGTGGTAGATGAGGCTTGTAGTTCATGCGTGCAAGTAAACTACACCGTGACCAACCTTTGCCAAGGCTGTGAGGCCAGGTCGTGTAAAGTGAATTGCCCCAAAGATGCCATTGCGGTATTAAATGGTAAGGCTATTATCGATAATCAAAAGTGCATAAACTGTGGTTTATGCCAAAAGGCATGTCCGTTTCATGCCATCGCCTATTTATCGGTACCTTGCGAACAGAGCTGCCCCGTTGATGCCATTAAGAAAAATAAAAATGGTGTGGAAGAAATTAATTTCGACAAGTGCATTCATTGTGGCAAATGCATGACTGCTTGCCCATTTGGAGCCATTAACGAGAAATCGGAAGTCTTAAACATCTTCAAAACCATCAAAGAAAAGAAAGTGAAAGTGGTAGCCATCGTGGCGCCAGCTGTTTTGGGCCAATTTAAAACATCATCGACAAATATTCTTTCGGCCATAAAAAAAATAGGATTCTACAAGGTAATAGAAGTGGCTGAGGGTGCTGAATTAACAGCCAAGAATGAAGCGGAAGAATTGATAGAACACTTGAATCAGGGCGCTCCTTTTATGACTACCTCCTGCTGCCCAGCTTACGTGGAGTTAACAGACAAACACCTGACGCCCATCAAACCATTTGTGAGTCACACCCCTACGCCCATGGCCTATACAGCCAAAATGGCGAAGGAAGAGAATCCGGATTGCAAAGTGGTATTTATTGGCCCCTGCCTAGCCAAACGCAAGGAAGGATTTACGAATCAACATGTAGATCATGTGATGACATCTGAAGAGTTAGGGGCGTTTTTAACGGCTCTTAATATTGATGTGGATCAAGCTAACGGAACAGAAATAACTCAAGGAATATCAGCCCATGCACGAGGTTTTGCCTTGTCTGGTGGCGTAACCAACGCAGTGAAATCATATCTAGATAAAGGCTACGACTTGCAAAATCAGCTTATTGATGGCTTAACAAAAAAAAGCATCCGATTACTAAAATCATACCCCACAAAAAACCCACCGTTCAACTTCATTGAGGTGATGGCTTGCGAAGGAGGCTGCATAAGTGGCCCTGTTAATCTGGTTACCACCTCAGCTGGATCAATAGCCATGAAAAAAGCCATTCAAGAGGTCGAATTTGAGCCGTGTGTAGAATAGATAAATACGCAGCCTTCTAGTAACTCGCAAAACAAGAAGGCTGCTTAACATCGTATTTCTCACTTATTAAACTTTAATAAGAGGTTAGATACGATCCTCCCAAATTATTAAGCAAACGCTTACACCTATAAAAAAACTATAAATAAGGAATCTAAGTAACTTAGCCCCTAGCGTTATGCAAAATAATTTGTATATTTAGTATGATTAATTCAAACCATACTATAATCTACCATGACTAAGCCTTCCTATTGTCTTCTTATCTGCCTTACACATTTAGTGATCACAAATACAACTTGGGCGCAATCTTATGTAGTCGGTGGGGATTT
>QKIO01000011.1 GCA_003251015.1 Bacteroidales bacterium | reverse complement strand
GGTGACGTTAACAAATAACACCACCCTAAAATAGGAGAACACAGACTGCAAAACGATAATAAATACTAATAACAAGAGAGTTTGGTTGATAGTAGAACTTGCTACATCACCCGTGCCCGTATTAATCATGTTGCCCATTAGTTTGGGGAAAGCCAAACTAGCCACGCTCGATACCACCAAAAAGAAAGTACCCCAGAGGTATTCTACTTTAAATGGTTTGATGTATTCGTATAGTTTTAACGCCTTATTTAGATTGCTGCGTGTTACTTTTTTCTTTGGTACTTCGGTCATTGTTTATCGTTTTTTTTTAGATAAACAAAGTAAGGTGTAAAGAGTTGTAATGCCGCAATTTTATTTGTTTTAATAGCATTACTTTTAAACATATCCTAAAATGGTTAAATCCATTTTGATATTCATGGGATCATCAGAATTTAGAAATGAACAAATTCCAAAACAAATATCGCTATCCATCGGCCCGTTGGCAAACCTGGGATAGTACCTCACCATTCCTAGCACCAACGGTGCGGTGTCTTATTAAATTATATTTTTTACTATTCTGCGCGAGTTAATTCACCATGTTTTCAATTAACCAACTCCGCATCTACGGTGCTTTTACTGCAACACTTCCCGCTAAAGGTTTCCCCCTTTGTGTTTGCTTGCGCTAAATTAAATTACTCCAAAAATTTTGTAATGAGAATATTCTCACTATGTTTGTAGTGAGAATATTCTCGTTTAATCTAATTTGTTTATAATGGCAAGACGTATTAGTCCCCGAAAGGTAGTGGCACCACCAAGTTTTATAGGATTTAAACCCTACGGTGTTATAACAGAAAATACCGATTCGGTGGAATTACTTTACGAAGAGTACGAAGCCTTGAAATTAGCCGATTATGATATTATGAATCATCAAGAGGCTTCCAAATTAATGGGTATATCTAGACCAACGTTTGCTCGTATCTATGAAAGTGCACGACGCAAAATTGCTTTGGCTTTGGTTGAAGCTAGAGAAATAAAAACAAGTTATGGTAATGCATGGATGGAGAAAAACTGGTTTGTGTGCAATGATTGTTTGGCAAGGTTTACAATTCCTAAAAACATCACTGCTCGTACCTGTCCTGTCTGTCATTCATTTAATATAGCATTGTTAAATGTTTAAAATATAAAACTATGAGTAAAACAGTTATTACCTCCAGCGGAAATACATTGACTTCGAAGTTTGATAAACGGTTTGGACGTGCCGAATTTTTTTGCCTGCTCGATGAAGCAACAGGACAAACATCCTTTATTGCTAACGAGTTTAAAGATGCCAACCATGGCGCTGGTACTAAAGCGGCCGAATTCATGGTTGAGCAGCAGGTTAATAAAATCATCTCTGGTGATTTTGGGCCTAAAGCCAAAGAATTGTTAGAGAAGTTTGATGTCCAAATGGTCATTCTTCAAGAAGAACTTACTATTCAGGCGATAGTAGATCGAATATCAAAAAAATAATGCTTAGCTCTTCTCTTGTGTTCATTCAATTCTTTAACAGATGTCATATAATATAGCCATTGCAAGTGGCAAAGGAGGAACGGGTAAAACCACCGTGTCGGTTAGTTTGTTTCAGACTCTTCGTAAAGAATTAGGTGGGGATGTGGTGTTAGTTGATTGTGATGTGGAAGAACCCAATGATGCATTGTTTTTCGCCAATGCGAAGCTTCTACATAATAATGAAATTAAACAACGCATTCCAATTATCCACACGGATAAGTGTACGTTTTGTCGTAAGTGTGTGGAGTATTGTGAGTTTAATGCCGTTGTGGTGATGCCAAGCGTTGAATTTGCTGAGGTTAATGCTTCTTTGTGTCATTCGTGTGGGGCCTGTTTGGTGGCTTGTCAATTTGATGCCATCACCGAAACTGAACAGCTTATTGGCCAGGTTAATCATTATGATACTGGTTTAATTGAAGGGAAGTTAACAGTGGGATCGGCCATGCAAACTATGTTGGTAAAGGAGTTAAAGAAACATATTCCTGCCAATAAATTATTGGTTTTGTTAGATGCACCTCCTGGCACTAGCTGTCAAGTTGTAGAGACGGTTAGTGACGCTGATTATGTGATTTTAGTCACCGAGCCAACTCCCTTCGGTTTGCACGATTTAAAACTTATGGTGCAGTTACTACGCGAAATAGGTAAGCCTTTTGGTGTGGTGGTTAATAAATCGGGTTTGGGTAATGAGGAGGTCTATCAGTTTTTAGATGATGATGGTATTGATCTTCTAGGTAATATACCTATCAATAAATTATTTGCTTCTAATTATGCCAAAGGCGATCTTTTAAACAACATACCTTTAGAAATAGCCTCGGTAGTCAATCAATTCACCCATAAAATAATGTTAAACCTAGGTTTATGAAAGAGATAACAGTATTAAGTGGTAAAGGCGGTACTGGTAAAACAACCATTACTGCGGCTTTGGCTTCGGTAGCACAAAATGCGGTGTTGTGTGATAATGATGTGGATGCAGCTGATCTTCATTTAATCTTACAACCACAAGTGATGGAAACAAACCAGTTTTCCAGTGGATGGAAAGCCTTTGTAAGTACCGAGATATGCAGTAACTGTGGAGCGTGTATTGATAATTGTCGTTTTGGTGCCATCTCTCAAACGGATGGTCTTATTCAAATCATCACCTATAAATGTGAGGGATGTCGTTTGTGTGAACGTATTTGTCCAAGTTCGGCTATTTATTCCAAAGAGAGCATTAATAATTATTGGTATGTTTCTAATACACGACATGGTAAAATGGTGCATGCCCGCATGGGGCCTGGCGAAGAAAACTCTGGTAAATTAGTTACAAAAGTACGCCGGCGTGCTAGAGAAATAGCCAAGGAACAACAAGCCTCCTTTATCATTAATGATGGACCTCCTGGTATAGGTTGTTCAGCCATTTCAGCTATATCAGGCACCGATTTGGTACTGCTGGTCATTGAGCCAACTCAATCTGGTTTGCACGATGTGAAGCGTCTGGTAGAACTCGTTCGTTCATTCAATATTAGCCTTTATGCAGTACTTAATAAATACGATATAAATGTGTTAGTGGCCTTTGAGATCGAAGCATATCTCCATTCCGAAAACATACCTCTTCTAGCTTCTATACCATTCGACAAAGCGATGGTGGAGTCCATGGTAAATGAAAAAACCATAATCGAATATTTACCTGCTAGTGCCATCACACAGAGCATTCGTAAGGTCTGGGAAATCATTAAACAATAATATAAAACGTACACCATGAAGGTTCATAAAATAAAACACATTGTATTGGTTGCTTCTGGCAAAGGTGGTGTTGGTAAATCAATGGTAGCTACTAATTTAGCGGTGTCCTTGGCTCGTGAAGGTTATAAAACAGGTTTGTTGGATGCTGATTTGTATGGCCCCTCGTTACCCTTAATCATGGGTCTCGAAAACGAACGTTTATACGCTTCTAAGGATGGAGATAAAGAGGTGTATGAGCCTCTGGTAAGTTATGATGTTAAAGTGATGTCCTTGGGTTTTATGATGAAGCCAGAAGATGCTGTTATCTGGCGTGGTCCTATGGCAGCTAGTGCTTTAACGTCGTTAATCGAAAATACCAATTGGGGTGATTTAGACTACTTAATCGTGGATACGCCTCCAGGCACTGGTGATATAGCTATCACACTAGCACAAAAGTTACCACAGTCGAAGGCGCTGGTTGTTATTACCCCTCAAAAAATAGCACTTGCCGACGGACGCAAGGCAGCGGCTATGTTTGCTAATAGCGGAATGAATATACCTCTACTGGGTATTGTTGAAAACATGAGTTATTTCACGCCTCTTAATCATCCTAACGAAAAATACTTGCTTTTTGGCAAAGGGGGGGGAGCTCAATTAGCTAAAGAGATGGATGTACCTTTATTAGTTGAATTGCCTATGGTTACTGATGTGTGTGAATTAGCAGATAATGGAAAAACAATTTTTGCTTCAACGAGTGGTATTATGGTTGAAGCCTTTCAACTACTAGCTTTGGCTGTGGATGAACGTTGTCGTGCAGTAGATAGTAGACAACAAATTAATTATTCGGAGTTTAAGCCAATGATGAGTTAATTATCCTTCGTATTGTTAGGATACTTTTTAATCAGTTGGTTAATCTAAATAGAATCTAGTTTTTTCACTTTTAAATTTTAAACTATGGAACAAGATGTGAATTTACAAACATTTAGCATGCCTCGTATTGGGGATGCCGCTCCTAAATTTGTAGCAACAACTACACAAGGACAAATCAATTTCCCTTCTGATTACAAAGGCGACTGGGTTATTTTATTCAGTCATCCAGCTGATTTTACGCCTGTCTGTACTTCTGAATTTATGACCTTTGCCACCATGGAAAATCAGTTTGCCAATGCAAATTGTAAACTGGTGGGGCTATCTATTGATGGTCTCTATAGCCATATTGCCTGGTTAAGAACCATTAAAGAAAAAATAGAATACAAAGGCATGAAAGATGTGGAAGTAAACTTCCCTCTTATTGAGGATATTACCATGGAAGTGGCTAAGAAGTACGGTATGATTCAACCCAATGAAGACTCTACCAAAGCGGTTCGTGCTGTCTTTTTTATCGATCCTAAAGGTATTATTCGTGCTATCATTTATTACCCATTGAGCTTAGGACGTAATTTTGATGAGCTTTACCGTGTTGTGGTGGCTCTACAAGCTGCCGATGAGTTTGGTATTGCTACCCCAGCCGATTGGCGTCCTGGTGATGATGTAATTATTGGCCCTGCAGGTTCTTGCGGTACGGCTAAAGATAGAATGGAAGATTCTGAGCTGGATTGTAAAGATTGGTTCTTCTGTACTAAAAAAATATCTAAAGAAACAATCTTGAGTAAGATTCTAAAGAAATAATGTCATTTTCACAATTTGGAGATTTGTGTTTTTTATGTGTACTTGTCTGTGTATCTGAAATAATTTATGTCATTTATACAGATGCGCAGGTAAGTGGTTTGTTAGAGAAAGGCTGCTGCCATATCCAGCAGCCTTTTTTATAGAATTTCTAATTCGTAAAATATTTTTTAATCAGATATTATGAAGGTAAGTAGTTTAAATTTAATTCATTATTCTCCTACAGGCACTACTAAAAAAGTGGTTGATGAAATAGCATCGTGTTTAAATGTTTCTTTAGTAAGTGAATATGATCTTACATCTAGTGATTTAAAACCTTGTCAGATATCGCAACAAACCTTAACCATTATCGGCTTGCCTGTTTACGCAGGAAGGCTACCTCTTTCTGCTCTTACTAACTTACAACAATTTAAAGGCGCTCAATCGCCCGTGGTAATTGTTGTTGTTTATGGCAATAGAGCCTTTGAAGATGCACTTCTTGAACTTAATGATATGCTTACCTCCGACGGCTTTAAAGTGCTTGCAGGTGCTGCCTTTATAGGTGAACATTCCTATTCCACACCTCAAAAACCCATTGCTCAAGGTCGTCCTGATGCTTCCGATAACATTAAATGCCGTGAGTTTGCTCAGCTTATAAGCGCTAAACTTCAAGCTAGCATTGATGTTGATTCTGCAGTGAGTCCTACAATACCAGGCAACCATCCCTATAAAGAACGGGTGAAACCTCCTGTGTCTATGGCGCCAGAGACCATTGTTGAGGCGTGTGATACGTGCGGTATATGTGTGGAGCATTGCCCTACGAGAGCATTAAGTATCAATCAAATTTTGATTACCGATGCCACTTTGTGCACCTATTGTTGCTCATGTATAAAACACTGTCCTCAAGATGCTCGTATCTTTGATAATCCCATTATTAATGCGACTAAAGAGCGTTTGTTTACACAGTTTTCAGACCGTAGAGAGCCCGAGTTTTTTATCTGATGCTTGAAGTTGGGTACCAATTATAAAACATGACCTAAGTTATTTCACTGCTCTGCCACGTATTACTCAGATAGCATATCCATGTTATTTCCAATTATCCCTTTGTGTTGCATTCTCCAGCTCCAACGGAGCCTAGTCATAAGCCCAGTTCGCAGGGCTGGGTGAGTAGCGTTACCAATCCTCAGCACCAACGGTGCGGTGTCTTATTATATTATATTCATATCTATTGTGCGCGTTATTTCATAATGTATTCAATTAACCGACTCCGCACCTTCGGCACTTGGAGGTATCTCGGTAGGCCTCACTTCATCATGCACCAAGCACTATGCACTCCTTTCCCTAGGCACTATGCACACCTTTTCCTCCCCACATTCTTAAATAACTATCCTTCCAACTCCTTCAACTCCAACCAACGCATTTCACATTCTTCAAGAGTCTCCATCACCTTTGATAGTTCGGCCGATTTGGCCACCAAAACCGTAGAGTCTAAACTACCCGAGTT
>QKIO01000374.1 GCA_003251015.1 Bacteroidales bacterium | reverse complement strand
GGCCTGCTCCACCTTTTGAATGGCCAAAGGTAAATTCTCGGTAAACTCCACAATGTCGTTTCCTGCTTGCAGAGCTGCCAAATCAATATTACCAGGCTCTCCAAAAACCTTAGCACCTTGCATATTCACCGCATCGGTCACTACCAAACCTTTAAAACCCAATTCTTCTTTCAATAACTTGGTTACTATACTGTACGACACGCCTGAGGGATAGCCTTTACGAGGTTCCAAGGCTGGTATCTCAAGATGAGCCGACATAATAGCCTTTAAACCATGGTTGATTAAGTATTTGAAGGGCACCAATTCAACAGTATCTAAACGAGCCTTAGAGTGCATAATTTGGGGTAAGGTCTTGTGCGAATCGGTATCGGTATCGCCATGTCCCGGAAAATGTTTAGCTACCGCCAACACATTTACGGCCTGTAAGCCATTAATATAAGCTAACGCTTTTTCACTCACATTCAGTGGATTTTCACCAAACGAACGACGTCCTATCACAGGATTATTAGGATTATTATTCACATCGGCCACTGGAGCTAAATTAACAGTAACACCAATGCGACGCAACTGCTCTCCAATATCACTGCCCATGCGGTGAATAAGTGTATTATCTTGAATAGCACCCAAAGTCATTTGATACGGGTACGAAATAACCGAATCCAGACGCATTCCTAAACCCCATTCGGCATCTAAAGCCACCGTCAATGGTACTTTTGATAAGGACTGAAAATAATTACTCACACTCACCAAGGTTGTAGGATGAGCCTTTAAAAACACCAATCCTCCAGGCTGATTGGCTTTTATCGATTGCGCCAGCCTCGACACATTCACTGCGTTATCCGAACCTTCCACCGAAATCCAAAATAACTGCGCCACACGTTCCTTCTGGCTTAATTTAGCATACACACTATCAACCCATTGTTTACCACGTGCATCTTCGGCAAACATGGCATACTCCTGTTGTGCACTTAATGTGTTGAGACCTAAAACAAAGATTAAAACAAGAAAAAAACTGAATTTCATACAATACAATTAAGGATAGAGTAAATAGTTGGTTCTAATAAGTTTATATGCTGATAAATCAGTCTGCCATGAGGCTCTAATAGCCTCTTCGGTCATACCGGATACAATCTGTTTTTTTAGTTGGTCAGTGCCTGCTAATAGGTTAAAAAACCCATTTTTATAAAAGAAAGCCTCTCCCTTGCCCGACACTTGATAATACGTAAGTAACCATTTCAATGAAAAACCATGGATGATGGTATCCTTTCGAAAATCATACCCATAACATAGTTTGTTTTGATGTAATGGTTGACTGGCCATGCCTTGAATGCTTTTGGGTGTAAACGTAAACTGACCGTATCTAGCATCTGGATATCCAATAACTTGAAACGGATATTCGGTACCTCTACCCACACTCACATCGGTGCCTTCAAATAGACACAACGAAGGATAAAGTCGTATGGACAAATCATTAGGTAAGTTAGGCGATGGTTTTACGGGCAACGAATAAGGCATCGTGTGCACATATCCAAGCATGGGCACCACAGTCAAATCACACGACACACCTTCCTTCAACCACTTTTGACCATTTATCATCAAAGCCAATTCACCCACCGTTAAGCCATGTAAAATAGGGATGGGATGCATTCCCACAAAGGATGTAAATCCTTTCTCTAGCACTGGCCCATCGATATACGCCCCATTGGGATTGGGACGGTCAAACACCATCATCTTCACCTTATTTTCGGCACAGGATTCCATCATATAATGCATGGTTGAGATGTACGTATAAAATCGCACACCCACGTCTTGTATGTCAAAAATCACCACATCTAAACCTTTTAATTGGGCTAGTGAAGGCTTTTTATTCTTGCCATAAAGAGAGTAGATTTGAATACCTGTTGTAGCATCTAAGCTATCTACCACATAAGCGCCGGCGTCGGCTTTACCTCTAAAACCATGTTCGGGAGCAAAAATAGCGTTAATCGAAACACCACAACTCAGCAAAGTATCCACCAAATGAACACCCTTTACTAACGAAGTGTGGTTAACCACCAAACCTACTTTTTTACCTTTTAAGGAGGGGAGATAATAATCACTGCGCTCACAACCCAAAGTAAAAACCTCTTTAACAGGTTCTTTGGCCGTACAGGAGCACGTTAACGCAACAAAAAGACTGACTAAAATAAATCGTACCATCAAAGAATTGATTTACTGCAAATATAAAAAAAACGAAGTCATTACACTTCGTTCTATTAGCTTATTACGCCTGACCAGTAGGCCCAAAATTCATGGGCACAACAGGTGGCTGGCTATGTCCTTCATTGGTTTTAATAGGTCCATGCAAACTCTCGTAACGATTTATATTCTCATTCAAAGCCATCATCAGTCGTTTGGCATGTTCGGGTGTTAATATCACACGCGACTTAACCGAAGCTTTGGTTATGCCAGGCATTACGCGCACAAAATCAACTACAAATTCAGACGGCGAATGGGTAATAATAGCCAAGTTAGTATAAATTCCTTGCGCCATCTCTTCGCTTAACTCAATATTTAACTGTTGTGAATTTCCTTTTTCGTCCATTTTACTAAAATTTAAAAAAGGGGAAGTCACCAATGTGCTTCCCCTCGTTTTATTAAATACTTATTGATATCGTTAATTAGTCAGCCAATTGCTTAGCTTGTAATTTATCAAATTCCAATTTCGAACCTACAATCAACTTGTCGTACATACGCATACCCGTACCAGCTGGAATCAAGTGACCACAAATAACATTCTCTTTCAATCCTGATAAATCATCCTCCTTACCCATAATGGCTGCCTCATTAAGCACCTTTGTGGTCTCTTGGAACGAGGCCGCAGACATAAAGCTCTTAGTTTGAAGTGATGCACGTGTAATACCTTGTAACACCTGACTTGAAGTTGCTGGAATAGCCTCTCTTGCCGTTGCTAATTTCAAATCGCGACGTTTTAGTTGTGAATTCTCATCACGTAAACGACGTGCAGTAATAATCATACCTGGTTTTAATACGGATGAATCACCCGCATCTTCCACTACTTTCTTACTCCAAATATTGTCGTTCTCTTCCATGAACTCTAACTTGTCAACAATCTGTTTTTCAAGAAACTTAGTGTCACCTGGATCAGCAATATCCACCTTACGCATCATCTGACGAACAATAATTTCAAAATGCTTGTCGTTGATCTTCACACCTTGCAAACGATATACATCTTGTACTTCGTTAACAATGTATTCTTGAACAGCGGTTGGTCCTTTGATACTTAAGATATCAGACGGTGTTGTAGCTCCATCAGAAAGTGGTGTACCAGCACGAACATAATCATTCTCTTGTACTAGTATTTGTTTTGATAAAGAAACCAAATATTTCTTCACCTCACCAATTTTTGAAGTCACCATGATTTCGCGGTTACCTCTTTTGATCTTACCAAAAGTAACCTCTCCATCAACCTCTGATACCACTGCAGGATTACTTGGATTACGCGCTTCGAAAAGTTCAGTAACCCTTGGAAGACCACCGGTGATATCACCCGTTTTCCCAATAGCCCTTGGTATCTTAACTAAGATCTGACCTTGCTTAACAGAGCTTCCCTCGTCTACCGACATGTGGGCTCCTACTGGTAAGTTATAAGTTCTCAAAATCTCACCATTTGAGTCCAATACACGTAATGATGGATTTTTTGTTTTATCACGAGTTTCAATGATAATCTTCTCACGGAAACCTGTTTGCTCATCTGACTCTTCCTTATAAGTAATACCTTCAATCATATTTTCGTAAGAAATCTTACCCGATTTCTCAGTGATGATAGAAGCATTATATGGATCCCACTCACAAATCACATCTCCTTTTTTAACCGTTGCACCATTTTTGATGAACAACTTAGATCCATAAGGAATTGGATTTGAAGTTAAAGCAATATTTGTGTTTTTATCTACAATACGAACTTCAGCTAAACGACCAATAACAACATCAACCATTTTACCGTCCTCTGATTCTGAAGCTACAGTACGTAACTCATCAATTTCAGCAACCCCATCATATTTAGCAAAAATACTACTTTCAGATGTGATGTTTGATGCAGTACCTCCCACGTGGAACGTACGTAAAGTCAACTGAGTACCTGGTTCACCAATAGACTGAGCCGCAATAACTCCTACCGCTTCACCAATCTGAACCATACGTCCAGTAGCTAAGTTACGTCCGTAACATTTAGCACAAACTCCAGATTTAGACTCACAGGTTAATACCGAACGTATTTCTACCCTTTCAATTGGCGAACCTTCAATAATTCGTGCTTCGTTTTCAGTAATTTCTTGCCCTGCCTTTAATACAATACCCCCTGTATTCGGATGGTATACATCATGTACGCTAACACGCCCTAAAATTCGTTCATACAAAGATGCCACCACTTCCTCATTGTTTTTAATGGCTGAAGTAGTTAAACCTCGTAAGGTTCCACAGTCATCTTCCAAAATAACAACATCTTGTGATACATCTACTAAACGACGTGTTAAGTAACCCGCATCAGCAGTTTTAAGAGCCGTATCCGCCAAACCTTTACGAGCACCGTGAGTAGAGATAAAGTACTCTAATACCGATAGTCCCTCTTTAAAGTTCGAAAGAATAGGGTTTTCAATAATCTGACCACCTTCTGCTCCAGATTTTTGAGGTTTAGCCATAAGACCCCTCATACCTGATAACTGACGAATCTGTTCTTTAGAACCCCTCGCTCCTGAATCAAGCATCATATATACAGAGTTAAAACCTTGTCTATCTGAACTTAATTGATTCATCAAAGTTTGAGTCAAACGCGCGTTTACATGCGTCCAAATATCAATAATCTGATTATATCTTTCATTATTAGTGATGAAACCCATGTTGTAGTTATTCACCACTTCGTCTACTTCTTTGTAACCTTCCTGCACCAAAATTTCTTTTTCAGCAGGAATAATAACATCATCAAGGTTAAACGATAGTCCGCCTTCGAAGGCCATTTTATAACCTAGGTTCTTAATATCATCCAAGAAAGCAGCTGTACGTGGAGTACCACATTCTTTATGCACACGTCCAATGATATCACGAAGTGCCTTTTTAGTTAAAAGCTCATCGATATAACCTACTTCTTTGGGTACAAATTCGTTAAACATAATACGACCTACCGAAGTCTCAATCATGCGAGTAATGATATTACCATCCTCATCCACATCTTGAGTTCTCACTTTTACGATAGCGTGTAACTCTACACGTTTTTCGTTGTAGGCTATTTTTGTTTCTTCTGGAGAATAAAATACTAAACCTTCACCTTTAGCACCAGCACGAGGCTTACTAATATAGTAAAGTCCTAAAACCATATCCTGAGATGGTACTGTAATAGGAGCACCATTGGCAGGGTTTAGAATATTCTGAGAAGCTAACATTAACATTTGGGTTTCCAAAATTGCAGCATTACCTAATGGTAAATGCACAGCCATCTGGTCACCATCAAAATCCGCGTTAAAAGCCGCACACGCTAATGGGTGTAATTGTATTGCTTTCCCTTCAATCAACTTAGGTTGAAATGCTTGAATACCCAATCTGTGAAGAGTTGGAGCACGGTTAAGCATTACTGGATGACCTTTCAGCACGCTTTCAAGAATATCCCAAACTACTGGATCCTTACGATCCACAATTTTCTTAGCTGATTTAACTGTTTTTACAACACCACGCTCAATAAGCTTGCGTATAACAAACGGTTTATAAAGCTCGGCAGCCATATCTTTTGGAATACCGCACTCATGCATATTTAATTCTGGGCCAACAACAATTACCGAACGAGCCGAATAATCAACACGCTTACCTAGTAAGTTTTGACGAAAACGTCCTTGCTTACCTTTCAAACTATCACTTAATGATTTAAGTGGACGGTTAGAATCAGTTTTTACAGCATTAGACTTACGCGAGTTATCAAATAACGAATCCACAGCTTCTTGAAGCATACGTTTTTCGTTACGAAGAATAACCTCTGGCGCTTTAATCTCGATCAAACGCTTTAAACGGTTGTTACGGATAATCACACGACGGTAAAGGTCATTTAAATCCGATGTAGCAAAACGTCCACCATCCAAAGGTACCAACGGACGTAATTCTGGTGGAATAACAGGAACAACCTTAACGATCATCCACTCTGGACGATTAAGTCCTTTAGACTTACGGAAAGAACCAACAACTTGTAAACGCTTTAACGCTTCATTTTTACGTTGTTGAGATGTTTCAGTATTTGCACTATGACGTAAGGTGTATGACAATTCATCTAAATCGATGCGACTTAACAACATATGTAATGCCTCAGCCCCCATCTTAGCGATAAATTTATTTGGATCTTCATCAT
>QKIO01000229.1 GCA_003251015.1 Bacteroidales bacterium | reverse complement strand
GGACGTGTTAAAGTAGATGCTTATTATCAAACATCAGTGCCTGGCATATATGCCATTGGCGATATAGTACCAGGACAGGCTTTAGCTCACGTAGCATCAGCCGAAGGTATTATTTGTGTTGAGAAAATTGCTGGTCATCACCCCGAACCATTAAATTATGGTAACATACCTGGTTGTACGTATGCGTCTCCTGAAGTGGCATCGGTGGGTATGACTGAAAAAGCTGCTAAAGAAGCTGGTTATGAATTAAAAGTGGGTAAGTTTCCATTTTCTGCTTCGGGTAAAGCTAGTGCTGCCGGACATAAAGATGGCTTTGTAAAACTTATTTTTGATGCTAAATATGGCGAGTTATTAGGTGCTCACTTAATTGGTGCTAATGTAACCGAGATGATTGCCGAATTGGTGGTGGCTCGTAAATTAGAGACCACAGGGCAAGAGCTTATTAAAACGGTGCATCCTCACCCTACTATGTCCGAAGCCATTATGGAAGCGGCTGCAGCTGCTTATGGTGAAGTGATACATATGTAGAAATATATAATACACAAAAAAAGCCAAAGGAAAATTTCCTTTGGCTTTTTTGTTTGGCACAACCCCTATCCTATTCCTAAATGAATTTAAGAGTTTGTTTATTTACTTTAATGTAGTATAAACCAGCATTCCATGCGGACACGGAGATGTTTATCTGACTAGCATATGTAGTATTAGAATAAATCAACTGACCTACTGTGTTATAAATAGTAACCCCGCTAAATGAGTTACAGAGTTTTAATAACTCTATCAGTTGTAATATTCGTAAAGTAAACATCCCATTCTACAAATGGTATAACCTGTACGAGATGAATATGCAGGCCTAGTACCGCTTGGCTTTTAGGCACAAAATCATCATAATCTTTACCTGTAGTAACAAACACACGAGAGACACCATCAAACTGGAAAATTAGAAGCACGCGCTGTATTAGGTTGTGAAAAATCGTCAGTTCCGCTAAGCACCAACACAACTCCTGTGTCAATGCGAATAACTGCCGATAAAACACATTTAAAATCGGATGCTTATGATGTGAGTCATCTGGTAGTACAATTACTAGACAAAGATGGTTTAGAAGTGCAAACAGAAAACACCACCGTAGAATTTGTGATTGAAGGAGAAGCTAAATTATTAGGTGTTGATTGTGGCAACTTCAACAAACATCAAGACTTTCAATCTAACAAGATAGAGACTTACAAAGGTCGCTGTTTAGCAATAATCCAGTCGACACAAAAATCTGAAACGGTTAAAATAACAGTTAAAGCAAATGGCTTTGAAAGCAAAACCATTATGTTAGAAATAAAATAAGTAAGGGTCATTTACAATTGATCATCAACAAAAAACTCCACTAACAGTGGAGTTTTTTGTTAAATATAACTTCCTGAAAACAAGCATTAAATCAGATGTATAATAAAAGGAGAACTGTACAATATTATTTCTACATACTAAGCTACTATCTAAAGCATTAACGGCAAGTTTATAATCTACGTCTAATTTGACCATCCTATATACAGCAATATAGACATGACAAACACGATTGCATTATCTAATTTTAGCTCATCAAATAAAGGGTTGTCAAAAAGACTTATCAACACAAAGCCTAAAAGCAGCAAAACAGAACAAAATAGGCATAAAAAAAAGAATATTTAAACTTAATAGACATTCTACCTCGCTTTGATTTATTCAAAAAAGAACATGATGCACCTGTAAAGTAATAAAACCGATGCGATATAAAAACGAAGTATTAATAAACACCAACGACATCATGAAAAGAACAAAACAATTAATAGTCATTTTCCAATTGTTAATTTTGGGATTTTGTCCATTATGGATTTCTGCCCAAAGCAAAACACCCACCAACGTAATCGTCATCTTAGCAGATGACATTGGCCTAGGCGACATCGGTTATTACCACCAACAACGTACTGGCAAAAAACCAGTGGTAGCAACTCCAAATATTGACAAGTTGATAAACGAAGGGATTCGTTTTTCGGATGCGCATTCACCAGCTTCATTATGCGCCCCCACACGCTTTTCGATGCTAACAGGTAATTTTAGCTACCGCAATACAAAAGGCCCTTGGGGCGTGTGGCAACCGTTTTACGACAACGGCATCAATCCCAATTACACAACCATTGCACGCATTGCGAAACAAGGCGGATACAACACCGCATTCTTTGGAAAATGGGGACTTGGTGGATTATGGAATGGGAAACCAACCGCCTTGAATGAATTTGAACAGACCAATGGCACTTGCGAGAAACTGGGCTTCGATTATTCATTTGTGCTTCCTCAAGGTATTCAGAATGAACCTTACTCCTATTACGAAAATGACAAATGGGTGAAACTAAAAGATAATTCAGAATTGGTTCGAATTCCTTTTGAACAAACAGACTATGAAGAAGACGAACGTGAGAATGGAAAAGAAGGTGTGGGTGACTCTAACTGGGACGCAACAAAAGCAGGTCCAATGTTAGTGAATAAAGCTACTGACTATATCAACAAACAGGCAAAAACAGGTAAACCGTTCTTCTTATACTATTGTAGTCAAGCAGTACACGTTCCACATTCGCCAAGCAAAAACCTTAATGGTACAGACATTGCCGGCACTACTCCAGGGAAACATGGTGATATGATAAAAGAACTGGACGCACAGATAGCACTAATTGTAGCAACACTTAAAAAGAATAACTTGTATGATAACACTTTGTTGGTATTTACTTCTGATAACGGAGGTTTGAATAAAGATAAAACGCTTAGCATGGCCGGTCACGATTCAAGCAATGGGTTAACCGGACAAAAAGGCTCCATTTACGAAGGAGGTCACCGTGTACCATTTATTGCTGTCTGGCCAGAAAAGATAAAAGCGGGAACGGAATCTAATGTGCCTATTTTGGGTCAAGACATGGTAGCTACCCTAGCCTCTATGATTAACACACCGCTAGATAAATCCAAGGTGTATGATTCGGCTAACCTACTTCCCATCTTATTGAAACAATCAAAAAAGCCCGTTCACCAATACATACTACATCAATCTCAAGCACAAGGCGGCCCATACTACGCCTTACGAGAAGGCGATTGGAAACTGGTTTTTTGGATCAAAAAAAGGGAAGACTTTGACAACATGAAAGCGATTGGATTATATAATCTGAAGCAAAATCCAATAGAAACGGATGAAAACAATCTAATAAACAACGAGGACCAGAAAGAACGAATTGAAACAATGACACTCAAATACAAGGAGATGCGCTTATCTAATCTTTCAACTATTTATTAACAACAAAGGGTTAATAATTTAGAGGAGAATTTTTTTGCAAACCATACACAACGAACTCATCTTTGTTAAAAAACGTCAATATCAACTGGACAATGCAACTCTATATACTCATCACCCACTATTCAGCAAATATACACCTCTAATAAACATCAATTCAACACTTTATTAAACCTCTATTTACAATACTTTTACCCAGCTGTATTTAAAAAAAAGAAAAAATGAGACTAAGACGTATAAACAGAATTTGTAAAATCAGTTTTCTATCCATTCTTATCCTTTCAACAATGAAGGTAAATGGACAAACAGACTTTTTTAGCAAACTATCAACACAGAGAGTGGAGTCAGACAATACGATATCCTGGAAACAAAATGGACCAGGAAACTCAGGTTACACCAACCTAGTTCGTTTCCACCCTACCATTCCTGGTAAAGTTTCAATCTGCCCTGACATGTGGAACGCCTATCAATCGGAAGATTATGGCGCGACTTGGCATGGCACCACGGATACTGATGGAGATGGCGCTTACCAACACTTACGTGATTTATACTACTCACCTTCAACCCCAACGTTTGCGGTATCAATCTGTCGTTCTGAGATATTCACGTCACAAGACGGAGGCAAAACATGGCAACTGGTAAAGAATTGCCCTTGGTATTCTGTAGATACAGATGGTGGAGACAAAGAGAACTGGAAAACTAAAGTTGGTTCACTAGGATTAGACCCTATTGATAAAAACATCTGGTTTGTAGGCGGTGGATCTAACGTGAGAGGACAAGACTGGTTATCATGTTACCAAGATATCAACAACACTAACCCTAATGGAAAATCCTTCTTAAACGAAGGTAAATTATGGAGAACCAAAGATGCTGGAGCCACTTGGGAACTAGTTACAACTGGTCTTAACACAAAAACTCAAGTAGGGCGAATCATTGTAAATCCTAAAAAAACAACGCAAGTATTTGCAGCATCTAACTATGGCGTTTATCGTTCTGAAGATGGCGGAACCACATGGTCACAAATATCAGAAGGTAAACTTGACAATAACATTATCATGGATATGGACTTCTATTATAATGCTGAGAAAGATAAGTTTGTACTATACGCTATCGACCAAGTTCAATACCTTCCTAATGGACAAACAACAAAATGCACTGGAGGCATATTTACCTCTACCGACGAAGGTAACACGTGGACTAAAATAAATGGTGATTTAGGATTGGACATCAACAAACTCACAGGTGGTGTGCCTGCAAACTACTATAAGTACATTGCTTTATGGTTAAACATTACCGAAGCGGTTGCTAAAACAACATACCCAGTTCTACCAACTTCTGCATTACAAAATTTCAATATGATAGCGGTTGACCCTAGTCGCGAAGATGCTTTATACATTGGCTTTGCAGACCCACAAGTAGGAAATTCAATTATGCCTGGACGCGTTTGGACAACCAGCAACAACGGACAGAAATGGATTAATACCGCGCGACTATATGGCAACATCTGGGCTAACGACAAAGCTTATTGGATAGAACGTGGAAATCCTTACAACCAAAACATGGTCGTAGGTCACTCCTCAAACCACATGCAATCAGGCAATAACTATGCACTACGGTCTACCAGAGGAATAGCTTGCGGAGTGGATGGAAGTGTAATAATGATATCTGATCATAGCACCATGCTTAGCAAAGATCATGGCGAAACTTGGCACCAAATGGATGAAGATACTACACCTTCTGGCGCAATTGTTGGCCATGGAAACAGCAACTTACCAGGTTTAACCATTGCACAAGACAAAAGAACGGCTTCAACACTACTTGGTTCTGGAGAACATTATTTATGGATTCCAGCAAATGATAGTCCTGATGAGCGCGTTGCTCTTAAGTTTATTAACAGCACTCAACCGTCTGTTAATACCTTAGCCTACGACCCCTACAATCCACAAATTGTGTATTGCACATCTAGTCGCCAAGAATACAAACAAAACATATTTAAATCCATCGATGGAGGTTATAACTGGTCAAACCATGGCGTTGCAACACCAGCAACAACAAAATGGCTAGACGATTTTTACACCAATGCTCTTACCATTGACCCAATCAATAACCAATACTTTTATTTTGGCATATCAAAAATTGTGGACACCTCAAAAGGAAGTATGGCGGGTTTTTATTTTTCAGATAATAATGGAAAAACATTTACCCAACGTAATAATGGACTTCCCTCACCAGTGCGCATTACTGATATAAAAATTGACCCACGAGATAAAACCTGTGCGTCATTATTTGCTGCGGCCGAATACAATGGGTTTAACCAAGAGTCACCGCTAGCACAAGGCGGCCTCTATCACAGTGCGGATAGAGGATTAAACTGGACTAAAGTAACACTAGACAGAACCATAAGAGGCGTTAATTCTATAGTTATAGATCAATCTAACCGTATTTACATTACTACCGGCTACCGTGCAGGAGGCAATGGCGTATGGTATTCTGACGATTGGGGCACAACATGGAACCAGATATTCAGTTACCCTGGTGCTCAAAACATCGACGTATCACCTTTTGACCGCAATCTGTTAGTTGTGTCAGTTAAACATCTGGCATTAAACCCGGGAATTTATGTAAGTCGCGACCGTGGTATTACCTGGACAAAAAGCAACAATGCCATTGTTATACCTCAACAAATAGAACAAGTGAAGTTTGACCAACTAGAACCATCTAAACTATGGGCAGCTACTTTAGGTTGCGGATTTTACAGAGGTACCATTAAAGATGGAGATAAAGTTCAAGTTGTAGACATCACAGAAAATGGCGTTGAAAGTGCAAATGAGCAAGTTTTTAAACTAAATGCTTCTATTGTAAATGCTGACTATGCACAAAACACCCTTATTTGGAAATCAGAAAACACAGCTATTGCAACGGTTGATGCAAATGGTTTAGTTACGCCTACAGGAAAAGGAATGACTAAAATATGGGCTATGACACAGGATGAACGTTTTTCAGACTTTGCTGTAATAACAGTGACTCAACACACCGGTGTGTTAAATCAAACCATTGGCAAACTTAATGTTTATCCTAACCCAGCAAAGAATGT
>QKIO01000210.1 GCA_003251015.1 Bacteroidales bacterium | reverse complement strand
GTTTGCAAAATGATTAGGGAGGATTAAAAAACTGTTTATATTGTTAAAATCGCTATCAATAGACATCGGTCGTTTAAGAAAATGGATGTACATCATCTCTTCGGTATGCATCTCTCCATCAAGTACAAAATATCTCAATAACTGACCATTTTCGTATTTAAAAATTTGATGTTTATTTTTCTTTTGAAAGGAAGGCGAGAAATGCATCATCTCAAAATTGTTGGTGCATGTTTTGAGATCTGCAAAACGGAGGGCTTTGTATATCTTAAAGCCATTAGCCTCTAACATGTTATTTATTTCGTTTTCTTCAAACGCAAATAAGGAATTAGTAGGGTTTGTGAAAATGGTTTTGTAAAAATCGCTGTTGTGAAGTTGTGATTTATAAACGGTATTTATCTCTGTGTTGTTTTTGTAGAGTGAGAAGTGCCCTCTCCACGATACCTTATCGTATTTTGCCAGCATCGACTCAGAAAGGAAGTTGCGGATGTTACCAAAGATGAGGTCTATATCACAATGCCCCCAAAAATCATAACCTTCAAAATCCTCAGCTAGTATATCTCCAAATGCGGGAACGTAATCACAGATGTCGTAAGGTGCTAGTATGGATACTTCAAAATCGTACTTTTTCTGACACCTATTCCTAAAATCATTGAAAGAGAGTAATGCTTTTTTAACATTTGGAGGATAATCGTATGCGTCTTCATTATCGGTGTAAAGTATAAAATCAATGGAAGGATTGTGTTTACAGGAGTTTAACCACAAGTGGAAGTAGTTATTAAACTTACCAAAATAAAATGCGCTTAAAATGATTTTTGATTGATTTGCCTGCATTGTAGAGATTGTATTTTAATTATTAAGGGAGCTAATATAAATCTTTTAACTGATTGTTTGGGTGATTAGTTTTTTGATTGTTGGTATTTGGTATTCGATGGCTAATGGTTTGTTCATTTCGTAGCGTTCGTTTGTTGTTTGACGTATGGCATCTATATTGTTGTGTATTTGATTTATGGCTGTTTTTAGTGCTGTCGTTGTTAATTCACTCACAAGCCCTCTGCTTGGTGCTTCGTTGATGAATTTATTTTGACCTAAGGTATTGGAGGCTAGTATATACAAACCAGCTTGGGCATAAGCTATTATTTTGTTAGAAATAGCTAATTTGTTATTAAGATCAATGCCTGGTTCAATAGCAAGTCCTACATCGTGAACATTAAGTTGCTGGTGCAATTTCTGTTGTTGCAATGGAGGATGAATAGAGATGTTGATTTGATGGTTATTATTATTTATTGGTTCAATTATTTCTTTCTCAAATGAAGGATCTATATTGCCAATAAGCGTGACTTCAATAGGGTAATCTAGCAGTTTAGCTGCTTCAAAGAATTCTTCTAAACCCCTATTAAAGGAGATGGTTAGGGAGAACCATACAAATTTCACAGGGTGTTGTAGTTTCTCTATCTGCCTTTTGTTTTTTTGACACAGGAATTCCTCTTCTGGGAAACTATTAATAATGGTTTGGTGGTGAGGATGTCCTTTTATTAATTGTAGTGTGTTTTCCCCTATTAATGGACTTGCACTGGTGAGGTAAGCCGCTTTGGGGAGTATGTTTTTATAAAGTGTTTCGCATATGGTTTTGTAATGTTTACCAGCGCCAGTAAACACCATGCCTGGATCATAATCCTCTATGTCGAAGGCAAAAGGGATGTGCCACCTATGGGCTGACTTATAAGCTGGGTAAAGGGCAGATATCGTGTGGGCAATAATTAAGTCGTAATTATTATTTTTTTTTAGAAAATTGGTTATTTTAATTGTTTTGCGACTTAAGGCCAAGGCGTTTATAGGGAGTGAGTGTTTGAAAATAGACCAGACCTGCTGACCTATTTTTTCTAAAAGGGCGTAAAAGACCCAGTTAATAATATTTTGTTTGCTAACATCCAGTAAAGTAAACGAGATGTGTTTCCTTTCGAGTCTCATTTTTTCATCTATTGGAGAGCTCCAATGTATAAAACGAAAAAGAATAACGTCTATTTCATAAGTATCTGCTAGTGCATCTATTTCCTTTACCAAGCGAGGATTAGTGGCTAGGTTGGCTGAAGTAATAAAAAGTAGTTTTTTCTTCATTGATTTTGTGCAAACATTGATTTTCATACATAGACCAGATTATGCATAAAGCGGTTTGAGTAGTGTTCTATTGGATTATTAAGTTGCTAATTTGATCAATTACGTGGGTTACTGCATACCGTTGTTTTTGGTAATCTATTTTATCACTCACCTTATACTGATTAGCCACTACGTGTTTAATGCAGGTGAGTAGTTGTTGGTTGGTTTCGAACAGGTCTTGATTTAACTGGCCGTTGATAATTTCTTGTGCGGCACCTATGAAACGCGAAATAACAGGTACGCCAGCCATCAAACTTTCTACCAATACCCTGCCAAACGATTCGTTGATTGTACTGGGGAAAATGGTGATGTCAAAGTCTTTTAAAAAGGTTAAAGGTTCTGCTTGATGCCCCACAAATGAAATGGTTTCGTTTAAGTCTAGTTCTTGTATTAACTGTTTGCATTGGCTTAAATAAAGCGCCTGGTTTGGGTTCATGGGGGCTCCAGCTATGCTAAGGTATACTTGTTTAAAATAGGCCTTTATGAGTGGCATGGCCTTAATGAGCTCTTTCACGCCTTTGCCATCTTCTAAACGCCCTATGTAGGCTAGTTTTAGATTTGAAGTATCGATTTGTTTTTGTGGATAAAGGGTGTCGAAAGTAAAGCCATTGGGTATGATGTGGGTTTTATCTGCAGGAATACCAGAATGCGTGTGGGCATCAAACATATTTTGGTTGGCCACAATAAAGGCATTTACCAATGGAAGGAATAGTCCCAGTTGATTGGTTTTGCGAGATAGGTCTCCCGATAAGGGCGGTAGGCGTAAGTGACAGACTATTTTTTTAGCACCTTTAAACTTTTTAAGGGCTGCTGCCAAGGGTAAGTCCATTATTTGGTTGATGTAAATGGTTGCTCCCTTAACATTTTTTATGCGCCTAAACGATTTTATAAAATCAATCCATGCTTTAGCTTGTCCTTTATTAAAAATATTGATGCAAGGTATTTGCACCGTGGTAATACCCAACGCTTGATATTGTGCTACAAGGTTTCCTTCTAGCACATAGGCAAGTGTGATGGTGTGACCTTGGGCTTTTAAACGAGTTAATATGTCAAAATAACTGCGTTCTTGTCCCCCTCGTTTTGTGGAGGGCTCGTACTCTATGGCTATGATGTGCACTATAGTTCAATTTTTGATGGTGGAATAAAGTTAGTGTATTCCATTTGAGAAAAGTGTGTAGATACATATTCCCTACCTTGCTCTTGGTATTGTTTCAGTTTGGTATTATCTGTTAGTAAATACCTGATGAAGGCACTCAATTCAGACAAACTATCTGTTGTGTCAAAATCAAAGATTCTACCTGTTTGGAAGTCTTTGATAGCCTCGGAAACACCACCGTGCGAGCCACCTATAACCACGTTATTAAAGAGGGAGGCCTCTATAAAGCTGATTCCGAAACCTTCAAAGTCGGTATTGCTCTGACTATTTGTTGGCATTATAAAGAAGTTGCTTTCATTTAGAATAGAGAATTTTTCTTGTTCACTGATATAGCCTAATAAATAAATGTAATGCTCGGCATGTAACTTTATTATTTGCTTTTGTAGAGACTCATATTCCTCACCTTTACCTGCTATTAAGAAACAGATATTTGGAAACTCATGGTGTAAGTCTGCTAGGGTATTAATGGCAATATCAATGCCTTTGCGTTTAATCAGGCGAGCTGCTGAGAAAAATAGTGTTTTATCTGCTAAGGGAATATTAAATCGCTCAGACAATTTTTGTACAGGCAAAAGTGTTAGTTGTTCAATTTCCTGGATGTTGACGATAGGGTGTTGTATGTGGCATTTGTTTGCTAGTTTCACATTAAAACTTAGCAGTAGTTCTTGTGTAGCCTTTGAATTCACTACAATACGGGTCGCTTTTTTACACATGTAATTAAAGAGAAGAGCAAACTGTTTGCGGTTGCTTAGGATATCTAAGCCGTGTAGTATTAGGGTGTATTGACGATTTAATAAAGCAAGTGTGCTTAATTGTATTATTTGTTTGTAGCCGTAACAAGAAACAGCCACGATATAGTCGTTTCGTTTTGTTTGTTTTTCCCATTCTATTAATGCCATCGCGAATAGGTGGATATAGTGCATCAATGTATTTACTATTCTAAAAAGTGAAATCTTATCTCCTCGTTTTTGTCCTAGGTCTCTTTTAATATCCGTTAATTGCGAGCGTATGATTAAAGGGTTCGTTATTTCCTCTAACGCATTGTAGGTGATGATTCTTTTTAGATGGGAGGCTTGCGTTAATGCTTTGGAAACTTCTAAAGCATAATTGGCTACTCCACCGTCTTGTGGTGGAAAGTCAGAAGAAAAAAGGATTGTGTTCAATGGCACTGTTTTGTTATGGTTTTTAATAAACATAGGGTTTGTTGAGGTGTTTTTCAATTAATTGTTTGTCATTGATCGGGTAATTTGAATTGATGGGTCTTTGAAGGTGTCTTAAATACTGGAAGTACCCTTTTATAAGTGCCACCCAACTGTTTTTGTCTGTGATCCATCCTACTAAAACTCTTTTAGGTAAAAGGAGGTAAAACCACCATTTAAAAGACGGATAATTTACATTACGTAACATCCACTTTACTTGGTTTGTATATATTTTTTGAGTTAACACATCTGATTGGTTGGCATATTGCTCTTTGATGGTTGCGCCATCGCGGTGATACAGGAGTGCTTTGGGTTCAATAATACTTGCCCAGCCTTGTTTCCATGCGCGGTGGCCTAAATCTAAATCTTCACAATAAGCAGGACGGTAGTAATTGTCGAAACCTCTCAGTTGATTATACATGTTCGTTCTGAAAAAGGCTGAACCGCCACCGCCATAGAGTGTGTATTTACTTTCGTCAAGTGGTCCTTCTGCCCAATAGGTATTCATCCAGCCTTTGCTGTATTTCATCAGACGCACATGGTTTTGATAGCCATTACCATCCCAATTCAACACACGGCAATTGACAGCAAAGAGGGTGTTGTTATTTAAGTAATGCGGCAGCGACACGTTAAATACGTTTTTATCTAAACGCATGTCGTCATTTAGTATCAGGGTGTATGTGCTTTGTATCTTTTCAACAAAGGCATTTAATGAAAAGAGGTAATCATTAACTGGAGAAAATTCGAATTGATAGTGGGGAAAATGATTCTGCACAAAATCCTTGGTGGCCTCATCTTTTCCATTGTCTACGATTAACACCTCTATGTTATATTGAGGCGAGTTTTTAATCGCCTCTTCCACCGTAGGTAGAAGGTGTTTCAAATGGTGTTTACCTTTGTAGGTGAGTATTAAGACTGTGCAGTTGGTCATAATAAATATTTAAAATAAGCTTAATTCTAACAGTTGGTCTTCTAGACTTTTAGCCTCTATACTTGGTCGCAAACGCCTGTCTACTCGTTGTGGTGTTTCGGTGCTTTCGATGGTGTACGTGGTATTAAATATCTTTTGAAACAACAGTAACAATTCGTGTTTAGTGTAATGCTTTTGAGTGCCAGGCTGTAGGGTGATACAGGTCGTTTGTGCGTTTAAAGGGTGTTGATTAAGGTAGTTTTCTAACACCTTACACCACTCCAAGGTGGTGATGCCATTCCACAAATGGTTGGAATAACCATTTAGTTGACTGTTGGGTGCCTGCGATAAAAACCAGCCCAGTAAGCCTTTTGCTTGTGTATTGGTATCGGTACCAATGATGGATACCCGTATGATAAGCGTGTTGTTGCGGTTTTTTACGGCTGTTTCGCCCAGTTGTTTGCTCCATCCGTAATCGTCCCTCGCATCTTGAGGGGCATCTATGGCATAGGGGCGGTTGGTGGTGCCATCAAACACGCAGTCGGTACTGGGGTGAATGAGTGTTTGTGATGGCAGGAGGTGTTGTGCCAGGTCTAATGGTAAGGTGGCATTGGCCCATAAGAGCTCATGGGTGTCATCGGTTTTTTGTTTAATGCGTCCAATGGCATTTATGACTATAGCATTGTGGTGTTGCATTAGTTCGGACATAAAAGCCAATCTTGTCTGAGGCTCGTAACGGTTTTGCAAGGTGATAACAGCATGCCCTTGTTTAGTAAAATAACGCAAGACCATTTGCCCAAGCATTCCTTTATGGCCTAATATTATAATTTTTCTCATTTGGTATGTTTTTTAACCGCAGATTAAGCAGATTCTCACAGATTATTCGTAGCTCTCTGCGTAAATCTCTTTAATCTGTGGTAGCGTAGCTTTATTGTACCGCAGATTAAGCAGATTCTCACAGATTATTCGTTTCTCTC
>QKIO01000115.1 GCA_003251015.1 Bacteroidales bacterium | reverse complement strand
TTATTTATTACCATGCTGTTTAAATCTATTGCATTATCTGCTGACCATGCTGGTTTTTCTACCAAAGAGGTTGTTAAAAATTATTTATTAGAGAAGGGTATTGAAGTAAAAGACTTTGGTACTTATTCAGAATCGAGTACTGATTATGCTGATTATGCTCATCCGATGGCAGATGCCGTAGAAACAGGAATCTGTGAGATTGGTTTTGCACTATGTGGTAGTGGAAATGGTATTAATATGACTGTAAACAAGCATCAGCAAGTGCGTGCTGCTTTATGCTGGACTACTGAAATAGCTAGTTTAGCTCGTTTGCATAATAATGCTAATGTATGTTCACTTCCAGCTCGTTTTATTTCTGAAGCAGAAGCTATTGCTATTGTAGAAGCGTTTCTTAATACCCAATTTGAAGGTGGTAGACACCAAGCCCGTATTGATAAAATTGCGTTAAAATAATTAATGTGAGCACCGCCCAACAAAAATTTTATGATCAAGCCGATATAGTAGCATCTGATTTAAAACATAGAGCTACGTTAAATTACAACATATCAAAATATGATGATGCGGTAGTTTTGGGCAAGGCTCGTTATGCTAATTTAGAAGAAGCTAAACAACAGGCTTCTTCCATTAAAAGTATGTCTATTGATAATATGGCTGAGTTACTTACCATATTTGAGTCAAATGTACTTTCAAATGGTGGAGAGGTGTTTTGGGCTAATAAATCACAGGATGTACTAGATATTTTGCAACCTATTTTAGAAGAGTGTCATGCTAAAATGATTGTGAAGAGTAAATCTATGGTTAGTGAAGAAATAGAGCTCAATCATTTTTTAGAACAAAATGGTGTTCAATCCCTTGAAACAGATTTAGGTGAGTTTATAGTTCAATTGGCAGGTGAAAAGCCTTACCATATTGTAACGCCTGCTATGCATAAATCTAAAGATGATGTAGCTAAGTTATTTCACACTCATTTTGGTACTGATTTATCGTTAGATGCTACTCAATTAACTGCTTATGTGCGTGATTTTTTAAGAGAAAAATATACTGAGGCTGATATAGGTTTTACGGGAGCAAATTTTTTATGTGCTAGAGAAGGAGCTGTAGCTGTGACTGAGAACGAGGGTAACGCGTTTTTGTCAACTGCGTTTCCTAAAATACATGTTGTTATAGCTGGTATTGAAAAGATTATACCGTCCATTGATGATTTAGAATTGTTTTGGCCATTATTAGCGGCTCATGGTACTGGTCAGCAACTTACGGTATATAATAATATTTTTACAGGTGTAAAACAGGCTCACGAAATAGATGGACCAGAGCGTTTTATCGTCATCCTTTTAGATAATGATAGAACTAAAATACATCAAGACCCTGTTCTGCGTGAATCATTAAAATGTATAAGATGTGGTGCTTGTTTGAATGGCTGCCCTGTATATAAAAATATAGGTGGTTATACTTATAAAACTACCTATAGTGGTCCTATTGGTTCGGTTATATCCCCTGTATTAAATGGTTATAAACAAGCTGGTCATTTAAGTTTTGCATCTACACTTTGTGGTAAGTGTGAAGAAGTTTGTCCGGTAAAAATACCTCTTACAAAATTATTGGTGCATAATAGACAACTAGCTACCAATGAAGGTATTATTGGTATAAAGGCAAAATTTATAAATAGAATTATTTCCCTTTTTCTGTTACGTAGGTCACGTATGGATATGTTTGGTGGTTGGTTTAAAAATAAGTTTTTAGCGATTTTCCAAAATAGGTTTATTGGACAAAAACGTGAATTAAACGATTTTGCAAAGAAATCGTTTAGTGCGCAGTGGTCTGAAAAATTAAAGAAATAAAGATTATTTTATATACTTTTGTAGTTAAAATTAATCAATATGCTATCAAACACTTGTAAATATGCCATAAGGGCTGTTATCTACTTAGCCGTCAATAGTGAGGAATCAAAAAAAATTGGTATAAAACAAATTTCTACTGAATTAGAAATTCCAACTCCTTTTTTGGGTAAGATTTTACAAAGTTTAGCCAAACACAAATTACTTGTTAGTACTAAAGGTCCTCACGGGGGATTTGGTCTTGGCCGTGCGGCTTCTGAAATTTCGTTGATGGATATTGTTGAAATTATTGATGGAAAAGATGTATTTACAACCTGTTTAATAGGACTTAAAAGTTGTAAAAGCAATGATAAAGAAGGTTATGCTTGTCCAGTACATGAGCAATACTCTGGTATCAGACAACAATTATATACTTTTTTCTCTTCCGAAACCATTGAATTAATATTGGGTAAAATGGAAGGTAAAACAGATTATATTAAACTATAGAGGTTGTTTAAACGGAAAGACCATCAGTTTATTCATCCATTTGCTATTGCGGGTAGATAAGTAGAAAAAGTAAGAAACTAATATTCCAATGGAGTTAGCTAATAGGTCTAACCATTCTGCAGCTCTATTATCAGTTAAAAAATATTGTGCAAGCTCCATTAGTCCTCCCCAGATAAATGGTAATACGAGTAGCTTAATTCCAGGTTTTACGTGTTCGTTGTAAATGTCATGCTCGAAAAGCAAAATAAATGACATGGCGAAGTACATCAAAAAATGTACTAATTTATCGAAATGCGGAATTTTGGTTAATGGCTCTGGTTCAAAGACGGTAACTTTTGCTAAACTCAATGCAGTCACTACAAAAATGATTAAAACCGTTTTGTGATATTTTAAAATATAGTTCATTTTATAATTAATTGTTAATAAGTGCGCTGAAACTGTGAATAAGTTGTTAATAACTCGTTAATAAATGACTGAAATCCAGTGTTTCACGTGAAACATTCTAGCTATGGCGGGAGTTTACATTCATGTTCCATTTTGTTATACGCGATGTTCCTATTGCGATTTTTATAAAACCACTGACCAAGCGCTCAAAAGTAATTTTATTAGCGCAATTTGTAAAGAAATTTCTTTGCATCCTTCATTTTTTTCAAGTCAAAAAATAGAAACCATTTATTTAGGTGGTGGTACCCCGTCTGTTTTAACAATAGATGAATTAAAGATAGTGTTTTCAGCGCTTCAAAACCACATAGATTTAAAGTCTGTTACCGAAATAACCATGGAAGTGAATCCAGATGATGTAAGCGAAAATTATATATACGATTTACAAGCATTAGGGGTGAATAGAATTAGTATGGGAGTTCAAAGTTTTTTTGATGCTCATTTGCGCAAAATGAATAGACGACACAATTCGCGTCAGGCCTCTAGGGCTGTTGAAATTGTACAAGCTAGTGGTATATCAAACATGAGTATTGATTTGATTTACGGTTTGCCGTTTATGACCAATGACGAGTGGAAAGAGAATGTGCAAACTGCCATTCAGCTCGATGTGCAACATGTGTCTGCTTATCATCTCACCATTGAAAAAGGTACGGTTTATTACGATTATCTGAAGAAAGGAAAAATTAAAGAAGTAGACGAAGAAAACAGTTTGATTCAATACGATTATTTAAAGTCCAGTTTACTAAATGCGGGTTACGAAGCCTACGAAATTTCCAATTTTAGCAAACCTTCTTATCACTCAAAACACAATAGTGCCTATTGGACAGGTGAATTATATTTAGGATTAGGGCCCTCTGCTCATTCGTTTGACGGCAAAGTACGTCGATGGAATGTGAGTGATATGGAAACTTATTATAAGGGTGTGATGAATGGTGGAACGTATTGGAAGGATGAAAAACTAACTTCGTTTGACCGATACAATGAAATAATAATGGTGGGTTTGAGAACTGAAAAGGGATTTGAAAAAGCTAAGTTGGAGGTTTATTTTGATGATGATTTAAAAGCTTATTTCAATACTCAAGTCGAAAAACAAGTAGCTGAAGGTGGTTTAGTTTATCATCAAGGATGGTATTTTATCCCCGATGATAAACGTTTTGTGACTGATGCTATTATTGCAGATTTGTTTTTTGTAGAGGATGATATTTAGACTCATCCAAAATTCATTCTTAAATCTATTTATTAATTAAATCGTGGGCTACTTGTTTTAAATCTAAACCCGAAAAATTACCCGAAGTCATCAATAGTACCGTTGTATTTGTAAGGTCTTCTTGTTTCAAATAAGTAACTAATTCGTTAGACTCAGTCATTACTTTTAAGTCCTTTTTTCCAAATGCATCAAACACTTCAGTAGTTGATAACTCATTCAATTTTTTATGTTTTAACACCTCAGGGTTATAAAAAACAATGGCTTGATCAGCTTGTTTCATGCTGTCTTTATATTGAGGCAAGAAATCTTTGTTCAAACTACTAAACGTATGCAACTCCATAACAGCTATTAAACGACGCGATTCAAATTGTTTTTTAACGGCTTCGGTGGTTGCTTTGAGTTTAGAAGGAGAATGAGCAAAATCAAGATAGATATTACACGATTTATTCTTTTCCAACAATTGTAGTCTTTTGGCTGCGCCTTTAAACGACTGAATGGCTTTAAAAAATGCGTCATTCTCAATGCCCAATTGTTGACACACTAGTAATGCACCGTTCATGTTTTGAAGATTATGGTCGCCAAATACGGCCATTGGATAGTTTTTGCCGTTCCATTGAACCGTAGTTTCTCCGTTGGTATTGGTATAAGGCAAGGTGTCGTAAGACAAGGTGGTGATGCGTGATTTTTGTTGAGCGGCTAGGTCTTGCAAAACCTCGTCTTTATTAAAATAAATTAAAGATCCATCGGCTTCAATGCTGTTTGCAAATATTTCAAACTGACTCACATAGTTTGGCCATGTAGGAAACACATTCATGTGGTCCCAAGCTACACCCGTTAGCATGGCAATATGTGGTTTGTACCAGTGAAACTTGGGTGTTAAATCGATGGGAGAAGAAAGGTATTCATCGCCTTCAAATACCGCTATGGGCGCTTCGTGGGTTAGTTTTACCATGGTATCAAAACCTTCTAATTGGGCACCAACCATGTAGTCGAAATCCATTTTTAAGGTTTGTAACACGTGCATAACCATAGCAGTGGTTGTGGTTTTACCATGACTTCCACCAATGACCACTCGTTTTTTATTTTTTGTTTGTTCGTAAAGATATTCTGGATAAGAATAAATTTTCACACCCAGTTCTTGCGCTTTTATTAGTTCAGGATTATCCTTTCTAGCGTGCATACCTAAAATGACTGCATCAAGGTCTTTACTTATGTTATTTTCATTCCAACCCGACTGCGTTGGATATAAGCCGTGCTTTATCAAACGTGATTTAGAAGGCTCAAATATTTCGTCATCTGATCCCGTAACTTCAAACCCTTTTAAATGAAGCGCAATGGCTAAATTATGCATGGCACTGCCTCCAATGGCAATAAAATGAACCCTCATAGTGATGTGTAAATGGTCTTGTGCTTGTTTTTTTAAGCCGACCGATTAGTATTAGTTGAACAGTTACAAACTTACTAAACTCTGTGAAATGATAAATAGGTATTGCTTGTCAATTAAACAATATGTGTGCTTATTATTCCTTTAGACCCCTCATCCCCCGTTATTAATTTAAAGGTAAACTGTGGTAACAGTGTTTTTTCTTCATGATGAGATACGTATAAAATGGCGGTGTTGCTTTCCAAAGCTACTTTGTTTATTAAGGTATTTAAAAGTTCAGCACCGTCATCATCCAAACCTGTAGAGGGTTCATCTAATATTAGCAAGGGCGGATGTTTTATCAAGGCTCTTGCCATAAGCACCAAACGTTGTTGAGCGGGTGGTAAACTTAGAAAAGGTGCGTTTTTGAGATGAATTAGATTGATTAACATTAACCATTCATCGGCCAAACCTTTTTGTAGATCTGTAGCTCGCTGATATAGGCCTATAGAATCGTTTAATCCTGATATGACCATGTGCTGAACAGTATGGCTGCCCGAAAATAAATCCATCATAGAGGCTGTATAATAACCTATTTTATCTTTGATGGACCACACCGATTCGCCGCTTCCTTTTTTACGACCAAAAATAGTGATGTCCTGTCCAAATGCTTTGGGGTTATCCCCCGTTATCATGGTTAGAAGAGTCGTTTTTCCAGAGCCATTTGGGCCTATCAGCTGCCAAAATTCACCCTTTTGTATGTGCCAATTGATGTTTTGCAGAATGGGACGGGATTGATAATGAACATTTACATTTTTAAATTCTACCAATGAATCTATCGGTGGGTAAGTGAACATTGGCTGAGGTATGGGATGGTTAAATACGGTTTTGTGTTTATTTTTTCTATTGTTTTGATGATCACTAATACTTTCCTCAGCCACCAGATTATCTGCCTCCATTTTAACAATAGTCGTTATAAATGGAAGAAGTTCATGTTCTCGACTGTAAAGCTGTATTATCGGAATTTTGGTGGCCAGCTCAATAAGTTGGTTTTTGAGCTGGTTTTGTCC
>QKIO01000015.1 GCA_003251015.1 Bacteroidales bacterium | reverse complement strand
GCTGAAATTCTTAAGCAAGGGACAAATGATGGCACGTTTCAAATGAATAATGTGAACATGGGTGCTATGGCCATCACTAATTCATTACGTGGGTTAGAAGGTCATTTGTTTCAGTCGTTAAATAATATGGATGTGTTTAAAACCGAGATAGAAGGTATTTTAAACATTCTTTTTTATGGTTTAATTAAACGCTAATACATTAAGATTAAAATAATAGGTTTATGCCAATTAAAATTCCTGATGCTTTACCAGCACGTCATGTGTTAGAGAGCGAGAGTGTTTTTGTGATAGGGGAGAGTAGAGCCATACATCAGGATATTAGGCCGTTGCGCATTTTGATACTAAATTTAATGCCTTTAAAAATAGCCACCGAAACCCATTTGTTACGGGCTTTATCCAATAGTCCGTTACAGGTGGAGGTGGAATTTTTAATGACCTCGAGCCATGTCTCAAAAAATACACCTCGCGAACACTTATTATCGTTTTACAATGTGTTTGATGAGGTTAAGCACAGAAAGTACGACGGACTAATCATTACTGGCGCACCTATTGAGCTACTAGAGTTTGAAGAGGTGAGTTATTGGGATGAGCTGAAGGATATTATGGATTGGAGCAAGCGTAATGTAACCAGTACGTTCCACATCTGTTGGGGCGCACAAGCTGGCTTGTATCACCATTTTGGAATCAAAAAGTACCCCATTGGCCGTAAAATGTTTGGCGTGTTCGAACACACTGTAAATTATCCCGACGAACCTTTGTTACGTGGATTTGATGATGTATTTGCCGCGCCACACTCGCGCCATACCGAAGTGCGCGCTGAAGATATGGCTAAGGTGGATGACCTATTTATCCTTTCCGAATCACTAGAAGCTGGTGTGTATTTAGCCATTTCTGGTGATAGACGTCAGATTTTTGCTACAGGGCATTCTGAATACGACCCGTTTACTTTACAAGAGGAATACGAGCGTGACGTAGCCAAAGGACTAGATATTGAGGTGCCAAAAAATTATTTTCCAAACGACGACCCTACTCAACATCCACGAGTTACTTGGAGAGGGCATGCTAGTTTGTTGTTTTCTAATTGGTTGAATTATTACGTATATCAAGCTACTCCATTTAGTTTAGATGAACTTGTATAGGTATGACTCACCTTTTTGCCACTGATTTAGACGGAACCATACTAGCGTCTAACCACCTATTTAATCCTAAAGACGTTGAGGTGTTGGAGTTGTTGGGTCAGCAGAATGTTGTGCGGGTAGTAGCTACAGGTAGGTCGCTTAACTCCGTTTTAAATGTGATGCCACTGGATTTCCCTATTGATTACTTGGTGTTTTCTTCAGGTGCAGGAATCTATTGTTGGAATAAAAAACAATTGCTAGCATCTACTCACCTTGGTTTTGAATTGACTCAAAGAGTAACTTCGGTGTTAAACCAACAAGGAATTGAATATACGGTACATGCCTCAATTCCAAACAACCATTTGTTTCATTTCTCTAAACCAGAGAGGCTGCATCCTGATTTTTTAAGGTATTTGAAGTTACATCATGCCCATGCCAAACCATTGGGAGCTGAGTTAGCGGTGCATAATTACACCCAAACCATGGCTTTTGTGGATGATTTGCATGTTTTTACACAGATAAGTAAAATGTTACCAGAGGTGAAAGTAGTGAGAGCAACCTCTCCTTTAGATGGTCAAAGTATTTGGATGGAATGTTTTCATCCATCGGTGTCTAAGGCGCAAGGTATTCTTTGGGTGGCCGAATTAACTAATGTAGATGTGGACAATGTAGTTGTACTGGGTAATGACTACAACGATTTAGACATGCTTAATTGTTTTAAGCAGTCTTTCGTGGTGGCTAATGCGCCAGAGGAGTTAACAGCAAGCTATCAAGTGGTGGCCGATGTGTATAGTGCGCCTTTGTGTGATTGGTATCAGCGTTTTAATTAAACGATGTTTTATTTTTTCACTTCTGCACTTAAAGGGTAACGCAGATTTTTGGCGCCTGTAAATACTGCTTTTACTGTTCCAATAAGTATTTCGGCTTCCACCACAACGGGCACTCTGTTTTTATCGTCAGTCACCCACACCGTCATGTTTTCTCCACTCTCAAAGATAGTTCCTTTCACAAGCATGGGTGTGAATTTTAAGCAGTTAAATTTACGACCATCTCTAGTTTCTATGGTTTCTTTGCCTAAGTAACGGATGTATATGGCGTGTATTTCGCCATCTACCAACATGTTAAGAGGTATTTTGTCGCCCGTTTTATGTGTGCTGAAATCAATATTTCTAGCTTTGTAAACCATGGTTAATACATCAAACGAACAATTTTTCCAAGGTATATTCGTGTTTTTAACGGGTTCTTTATCTTTCTTAATGCTTGCTGTGATGGTGCGTTTGTCACGATTAAAGGTGTAGTTGTAGGTTGCTTTGGTGCTCCCTTCGTTGGTTACTTGTCGAAATGTAAAAGGGTTAAGATACAAGGTGTCTGTTTTGACTTCAAAGGTGTCTCTAACCCTATATAAAGCATCATATGTGTTTATGGTTGCGCCCACAGACTTTATGAAATACGCAGCTTGATTATTAACGGTTGTTTTTTGAACCGAAAAAGTCACTCTTCCAGCATTTAACCATATAAAACCCCAGTTGTAGTAGGCGTCATACGATATTACCTCGCCCGCTTTAAAAGCAAAATTAGTATCGTTACATTGACTAGAAACCGAGGTTGAAGTCAGTGTAGATAAAACTAAAATAGTTACTAAAAGTCTATAACGTATGAACATAAATTTTATGTTTTTGCAAATCATCTTATTTATTAACGGCTCCAATTTTTTCTTCTATAGAAGTTACTTTGCTTTCCAAACGGTTTGATTTACCTTCTTGAGCATCAATGGAAATAGTGCAGTAAATACGTTTCGAAAGCGGTTCTAAAATGTCGTAACACTGCTGCACTAAACTCAGAGCCTCTGCCATGGTCTCTGTTTCTATTGATGTGCCCATGGCGTTTAGTTTGTAATTAACACCACTGTTTTTAATATGATTTACAACCTTGCTAACATATTGACTGACGCTATCGCCCTTGTCGGTTGGGAACATGGCTAAGTTTATGAGTATAGACATGATTTATTCTTTTTTTGTTGCTTTTCTATATTTGCGCGAGAACTCATCTGCTTTAAATGTTTTGGGATTCCACGTATCTAATTCATGCTCCCAATTGGCTCGTACTTGCACTTTGTTTGGATAATAATATACCGTTTCGGGTTGTGTTTTGGTGTAATAGTCGCCTGTGTCCCATTTGCCATTTTTATTTGTATCCACCACGATGCGAAGCATGTATTCGGCTGGATATAAGTACCTAAAACCTGCCTTTCCGTTTTGGGGTACGTAGTGTCGTTGCACAATGATACCATTTGAGTTGATTACTTCAATCAGCCAGTCTTTTTCTGGTTCTTCGATGCGTGCATAAATAATGCCATAGGTATCCATGGGTTTAATACTAAACCGAGCTTCCAGCTTTTTATTGTTGAGTTCGTAGATGTCTGTTATGGCGGCCGAATCTATTTGTAGGAGGTATTGTTTATCTAACTCCCATTTCGAATCAATGGCATAATTGCGCACATTCATTGTGTCTTGAATAAGCGTAAACGGTTGTTCTATAGGGATGGTATCTTGAAAAGTATATAGTTTAACCGCTTCGATATTGAATTCTATTGCGGGTTGAGTCAGTGAAAAATTAAAGGTCTTAAATATATCAATGGATGATTTTAAATTGTTGATACTCAAAGTCGGCGTGGGTTCTTCATCATCATCTTTTTTCTTTTTCTTTTTTGGCTCTTCCTTTTTGAAGAAATACATGGCCATAGTGTCCTGTTTAATTATGGGAAGGCCAATGGAATCAAGAGCTGGGTAATTCAAACTTATCGAAATAGAATCCTTGTCATAGTCTAACTTATTTTTCATCCAAAATGTAATGGTGTCGTTACTCAAGTTTCGTTCCATAATAAATGGATTTTCATCAGCCTGATGCCCTGTTAAATATATTTGTGCTTTTTGCGTCAAAGGCGTGTTAAATATAAACGTGAGTTTGCCTTTTTCTTTGCGGTTGTTACTAATCAAGTATTGTTGTTTGTTGATGTGTTTAAATAAAAACAAACCTAGGCTATCAGGCATGTAAACTGCTTTTTGGCTGATGACAACTGAATCGATATTGGTTGAGTCGGTTACGTCAACGTACTTAATTGATGGTTCAACCAACACATCAGACCAAGCCATAAATTCACCAGGCTGGTCAAATTTATAATTACGGTTAGCATCTTCTAAAGCGTAAAGTCTGTATTTGCCTGGTTTAACGTTTTTTATGGTGAAGCGTCCAAATATATCTGTCTTAGCCAAACGCACAGGCACCAGTTTTTGAACGGCCGAGTCGTTGAGGTTTTCGTGTAATAACACTTGCACACCAGATGAAGGACTGAGGTCGGCCGCATCCCACACATTACCTGCTATCATCAGGGTGTCAACCACCTTGCCTGTGGAAAACGAAAAGGAGTAGTTTTTTAATAGGTTTCCCTCGTTATTATCAGCAATAGCATCAGCAAAATCAAGTGTGTAAGTGGTGTTGGCTTGTAAATCTTCCTTAAACTCAATCAAGAGTTTAGAGCCTCTAGCTTCTACTGTGGGTGCTTTGTTAAATGGGGGAGATGTGACAAATTGTTCGTTCAGTTTTTTGAGCTGTATTAACTCGTTAAACTCTATGGTGACTTCTTTTTTGTTGAAGTTAAGGCTGTTTGCAGCAGGTGTTGTTTTAATTACAAGAGGTGGCGTTATGTCCTTGGGGCCACCACTTGGCATGCCAGTATTGGCACACTGCCATAATAATACAGATAGAATGCCACAAGCTAGGGAGGTGAATGTTATTTTTCTCAAAACACTATATTTAGTTGGGGCAAAAATAATAAGAATATGACTAGTTATTGCATGCTACATACTTTATGTTTTTATGTTTTGATACTCATTCCTGTTTTGAGGTGTTGTTTTGATAAATAGATCCCTTACAGTGGTTGGAAGCGGATTAAAAAATAATAACTTTGCACCGCAAAAAATATCGTTAGCTAAATAGTCTCATGGAAAATAAAGCCAATAAAATAAGTTATATTATTATTGCCATTGCTCTTATAGTCATTGCTTTTGTGTCGTATTTATACCTTGATAGTAAAAAACAATACGAAGTTGTGGTCACTGGTTTAACTGAAGAGAAAGATATATTAACCGATGAATATGTGTCTTTAGCTACTGATTTTGACTCGTTAAGCAGTAATAACGAGACTCTAAATTTAATGCTAGAGCAAGAGCGTGAGAAAATAGCTCAACTTATTGAGGAGATTAAAACGGTAAATGCGACCAACTCGGCTAAAATACGTGAGTATAAAAAGGAACTATCGTCGTTAAGAACGGTAATGAAAGGTTTTTTGGTGCAAATAGATTCACTTAATCAGCGTAATACGGTGCTTTCAAAGGAGAATAAGGAGTACAAAAAGCAATATGCTAAGATGCAAGAGAATTTTAAAGTGTTGGAGCAGCAAAAAGAAAAACTAGTCGAGAAGGTGGAGGTGGCATCTCAGCTTGAAACCTACGGCCTTGAGGTAGAAGGGCTTTCTTCTAAAGGGAAAAGTATCCGACGCATTCGAAATGCAACAAAAATAAAGGTTTGTTTTACCATTCTTAAAAATATTACAGCGTCTGTGGGCAAAAAGAATGTGTACGTGCGTATTATGCGACCAGACCAGTCTTTGCTAATTGATGCTTTGGATAATAAGTTTTTGTTCGAGGGCAAACAAATTAACTACTCGGCCACTAGAGAAATAGAATATGCTAGTCAGAATTTGGATGTGTGTCTTTATTATTCGGCAGCAGAAGGGGAGTTGATGCCTGGGAAATATGTGGTTGATATTTTTGCCGATGGATTTAATATTGGCACAGGTGAGTTTGATTTAAAATAGTGATCGACTAAGCCAGTCTTCTCTTGTGTGTTTTTAAGTATTGGTGCTTTAAAAAGTCTTGTTTGATGTCGCTTCTAACTAGATTAGGGTAGTGCAAAAAGGTCTCGTAAAACTTTATTTGCTCAAAATAATTTAGTTTTAACATAGTTGGGCTTTTCAAAAAATGACGCATCCAAAAATTTTCGGGATTCATTAAACTAAATGCATGCAGTCCTTTTATCTTCAAGAAATAGTCAAGTAGTTGGTCTTGATTGTATTTACGCTTAGTAATTATGTCCAACGATTCAATAATTTGTTCTTTCTGAGTTTGTCCGTCTGGAAATAACTTGCGCTCTAGTGTACGTCGTGTTTGCTGTTCAGCTAAATAATGTAAACTATAAGTGATAATCCAAAACAAAAGACCACCAACTAAAACCCAAGCTAAAATTAT
>QKIO01000010.1 GCA_003251015.1 Bacteroidales bacterium | reverse complement strand
TTTCAGGTTCCAATCTCTTGTGTTTTGATTTACAAAGATAGTGTTTAGAATGGTAAATCGTCTGTTTCATCACCACCTAAAAAATCTTCTGGCATTGAATTGTTTAGGTCTTGATTAACAACGGTGGGTGTAGTCACGCTTTGCGACTGTGAGACATAACTAGTTTCGTCATTTGTGGTGGCTTCTGGCCTACGACCTAACATTTGTATGTTGTCTGCGTAAATCTCTGTTACGTAGCGTTTAATGCCATCTTTATCGTCGTACGTACGCGTTTTTAACTTGCCCTCAACATATAGTTGCGTGCCTTTTTTTACGTATTTCTCAATAATTTGCGCGAGGCCCCTCCATGCCACAATGTTATGCCAGTCTGTTTTGTCGGGATAAACTTGTCCATCTTTACCCGTGTACCCTCTTTCTGTGGTGGCAATGGTGAAATTGGCAACCGTTACGTTGTTGTCTAAATATCTAACATCTGGATCTTTGCCAACGTTTCCTACAAGAATAACTTTGTTTACTGACATGTTTTTAATTTTTAGAGGCTTAAAAGTACAAAACTTAAATGATTATGCAAAGATGCTAAATTTTGCAAAGGCCAATTTTATTTTCCTTGAAAAAATTGAGCGTTAGTTGTGAAAACGCAAAGGTGTTTAACTCGTCTAAAGGTGTTTCAATCCATTTTTTTGGAATGCTTATCTCTTTGTCTGTTAGTTCTATATTGTAAAAGTTGGTGTGAATTATTTGATGACTTAACACATGTCTGCTTGTTGCTATAAGTTTAATGTTATCCCCATTAATTGGCCAGTTTTGTTGATTTATTTCGAATAGCATCGTTTCTAAAGTTGTTTGATTTTTGGTTTCGATAAGGGGTAATTCGTATAAGTTTTTCCAAATGTCATTACTCGTTCTTTTGGTAATATATAAACTTTGATTATGGTTGATGTATAGATAGTTGAAATGCCTATCCCTTTGGGTAATTCGTTTTGTTTTAACCGGTAATTGAGCTATTGTATTGGTGGCGTAAGCTACACATGATTGAATAAAAGGGCACTCTTCGCAAAGGGGTGTTGTGGGTTTACAAATCAATGCACCCATTTCCATCATGGCTTGGTTGTGGTCGCCAGGGTTTGTAGTATCTAATATTAATGTAGCTTTCTCAAGAAACGTTTTCTTACCAAGTGCTGTGTTGGTAGGTAAATCAATGCCAAAATAGCGCGCTAAAAATCGGTAAACATTTCCATCAACCACCGCATGTGGTAAGTTGAATGCAATAGAAGCAATGGCTGCTGCTGTGTATGGGCCAATGCCCTTTAGGGTTACTATTTCATCGTAAGTCGACGGAAATATCCCGTTGTATTGGGTCGTAATAATTTGTGCTGTTTTGTGTAGGTTACGAGCTCTCGAATAGTAACCTAGTCCTTGCCATTGTTTTAGCACATTGTCTTCACTAGCTTCGGCTAATGACTTGATGGAAGGGAAGCGTGTTATAAACCTCAGGTAATAATCCAACCCTTGCACAACTTGTGTTTGCTGAAGTATAATTTCAGATATCCAAATGTGGTATGGCTGATGAGTCTCACGCCAAGGTAGACTTCGTTTGTTTTTGGCGTACCAGTTGTTAAGTATTGTATTGAAATCCATCATTTTTAAAAATTTATGCAAAAATAGACCTTTTGTTTTTTTTTATTCATATTTCATATATCTTTGCAAACTGAATTTAAGAGAATTAGCTGTAAACGATTGATAATTAAATAATTTTAAGAAAAATGACAAAGGCTGATATTGTTAACGAGATTTCGAAGAATACTGGAATTGAGAAAGTTATAGTTCAAAAAACAGTCGAGGCTTTTATGGATACCCTTAAAGGTTCTCTTGTAAAAGGTAAGAATGTGTATTTGAGAGGGTTTGGTTCTTTTGTGGTTAAGAAAAGAGCTGAAAAAACAGCTCGTAATATTTCTAAAAATACCACAATTATTATTCCAGAACATTTCATTCCATCGTTTAAACCGTCAAAAAGTTTCGTTGGAAAAGTAAAATCAAGTGTAAAGTAATTTATTATTCACAATTTAAAACCCTTAAGCTATGCCAAGTGGAAAAAAGCGTAAGAGACATAAGATGGCTACGCATAAGCGTAAAAAGAGATTACGTAAAAACAGACACAAAAAGAAGAAATAGTTCTTCTTTAGTCTAGAAAGAATCACAAACAGAAAGTCTATACTTTCTGTTTGTTGTTTGTATCTATGTCGTTAGATACAAAGCTGTTCTTTGAAATAAAAATGCGATCATAAAGTGAATGCAGAACTGTATGTAGATGTTACTCCTGAGTATCTTTCGTTAGCACTAACGGAAGATAAACGAATGGTAGAACTCCGTAAGGAAAAGAGTAATATTCAGTTTGCTGTAGGTGATGTTTATTTAGGGAAGGTGAAAAAAATCATGCCCGGACTCAACGCAGCATTTGTAGACGTAGGTTATGAGAAAGATGCCTTTTTGCATTATTTGGATTTAGGTCCTCAATTCCGCACGCTCAACAAGTTTCTGAATATGGCCTCTGCCAAAAAAGGGGTGGTTGCATTGCACAAGTTTAAACCTGAAGCCGACATCGACAAAAAAGGTGTCATCTCAGATGTTTTAACAACAGGTCAAACCGTATTGGTACAAGTGGCTAAAGAGCCTATCTCTACCAAAGGACCAAGATTAACATCAGAACTATCTATTGCCGGTAGAAATTTAGTTTTATTACCTTTTTCTGATAAGATTTCCGTAAGTCAGAAAATTGAATCATCAGAAGAACGAAACCGCTTAAAAAGGTTACTTCAAAGTATCAAACCAAAGGGGTTTGGTGTGATTATTCGCACCGTTGCCGAAGATAAACGAGTGGCTGAATTGGATAAAGAACTTCGAACCCTTGTGAAAAGGTGGGAAGACAATACCGCTCGCATTAAAGATGTAAAAGCACCAGGTTTAGTCATTGGTGAAATCGGAAGAACATCAGCTTTGATTAGAGATATTATGAATACCTCTTTTAATGCTATTTATGTTAATTCTGAAGAGTTTTATAAGGAAATAAAAGAGTATGTGGGGTTAATCGCCCCAGAACGCGAAAAAATTGTAAAATATTACTCAGGCGCGGTGCCTTTGTTTGATCACTTTCAGATTGAAAGACAGATAAAGGGCTTGTTTGGTAGAACCGTTTCTTTTAAAAGCGGAGCTTACCTTATCATTGAACACACCGAAGCTCTGCATGTAATTGATGTTAATAGTGGGAATCGCTCCAAATCTGCTTCTAGTCAGGAAAATACTGCCTTAGAAGTCAATTTAGCCGCTGCTGAAGAAATAGGTAGGCAGCTGCGATTGAGAGATATGGGGGGTATTATAGTGGTTGATTTTATTGATATGCAAAGTAACGAAAACCGTGTTAAGGTTTTCGAGAAAATGAAGCAGGCTATGGCTAGTGACCGTACCAAACACAATATTTTACCTTTGAGTAAATTTGGTTTGATGCAGATTACACGTCAACGAGTAAGACCTGAATTACATATCAAGACTAGCGAAACTTGTCCCACGTGCTTGGGTACCGGCAAAATTACCCCAGCATTATTCTGGACCGAAAAAATTGAAGCTGCTGTTAAAAAAGCTGTGCACAACCTTAAAATGAATAAGTTGATCCTAAAGGTTCATCCTTTTGTTTACGCTCATTTGAAAACTGGATTTCCTTCTACTGTGTGGAAATGGAAATGGAATTATTCAATGGGTTTAAGGGTGGTACCTTCCGACTCACTCGGCTTTTTAGAATTTAAGATTGTCGATTACGATAATAATGAGGTTGACCTAGATTAGGTCAACCTTTTTTTCTTTCTCTCCCTCCGCGTTTTTTAGTGCTTCCTCCTTCTTTATTATATCTTTGTTTGTGTTGTGTGATATTGGTTACATTACCTTATTTGGACTAGTTTTATCATTGTGAATTGTTATTCGCTTTGGTGTGTTTTATGCTATTTCTAGTTGTTCTGTAAGGTTTGCGTGTGATATTCGTCCAAACCAACATAAATTATACTTAAAGATTAAATATATGAGAAGAATATTTTTGTCACTCCTCGTCTTTTTTACCATTTTTAATGGGGTGTTTGCTCAAGTTTTAGATCCTATTCAATGGACATTTGAGGCCAAACGTATAGATAATAATAAAGTGGAGATCATTTGCACGGCTACCTTAGAAGAGGGGTGGCATGTTTATGCTTCTTCGTTGCCTGAGAATACTGCTATACCAACTTCCATTGTGATTGAAGCTAATGAGTCTTTTACTGTGATAGATGGCATTAGTGAAAAACCAGAGGCCGAAGTGCATTTCGATGAACAGTTTAATGCTGAGTTACGCTGGTTTAAGAATAAAGCCCAATTTATAAAAACTATTGAAGTTAAAAGCAACGAGGCTTTTGTGGTGAAAGGGTATGTAGAATCAATGATTTGTAATGACGAAACATGTATGCCTCCTCAAGAAGTGGAGTTTAGTGTACCTGTTGAGCCTACACCTATCCAATCTCAAAGTGAATCGTATTGGGGCATCTTTTTTCTTGCGTTTTTAGGCGGTTTGGCCGCGCTTCTTACGCCTTGTGTCTTCCCAATGATACCAATGACAGTAAGTTTTTTTACCAAACAAAGTGCTAATAGAGCTGTTGGCATCCGTAATGCATTGACATATGGCGTGTCTATTATTCTTATTTATCTGGTTTTAGGTATTGGGATATCTGCTATTTTTGGAGCCGATACGCTTAATGCCATGTCCACAAATCCGTGGTTTAACTTATTCTTTTTTGTGTTACTGGTTGTATTTGCCATCTCTTTTTTCGGAGCTTTCGAAATAGTGATGCCTAGCTCTTGGGTTAATTTCGCAGATAAGAATTCAGATCGTGGCGGTTTAATAGGCATTTTCTTTATGGCTTTTACACTCGCCTTGGTGTCTTTTAGTTGCACGGGACCAATCGTGGGATCCTTGCTTGTGCAAGCCGCTACTGGCGGTTATATGGGGCCTATTGTGGGGATGTTTGGGTTTTCCCTGGCATTAGCATTGCCTTTTGGAGTATTTGCGGCATTTCCTGGTTATCTTAATTCGTTACCTAAGTCGGGAGGATGGTTAAATTCAGTAAAGGTTGTGTTAGGTTTTCTAGAATTGGCTTTTGCCTTTAAGTTTCTTTCGAATACAGATATGGTTCTAGGTCTTCATTTTCTGGAGCGTGAGCTGTTTTTAGCTATTTGGATTGTTATATTTGGCGCTTTAGGTTTCTATTTGTTGGGTAAGATTAGATTACCCCATGATTCTAAAATGGAATACTTACCCGTATCGAGGTTGTTGTTGGGTTTATCTGTATTGGCGTTTACTGTTTATATGATTCCTGGGTTATGGGGTGCTCCCGTTAAATTAATCAGTGCATTTCCTCCTGGAACCGACTATGCTGAAATGACTTACGATACTTCTTTTTCTTCTTCGTCAAGTGGTACAAGCGCTAACGTTGTAGCCGAAGAAAAAGGGCTGCATTTAGGACCGCAGGGCATCCCTGTGTTTAAAGATTACGATTTGGCATTAGCTCATGCCAAAGAAGTAAACAAACCTCTATTGGTGGATTTTACGGGATTGGCTTGTGTAAATTGTCGTAAGATGGAGAATAATGTGTGGTCGGTGCCCGAAATAAAGAATATGTTGAGTAATAAATTCATTGTGGTGTCTCTTTATGTAGACTCTCGCGAGGATCTAGCAGAATCCTATGTGTCAGAAGCCACTGGAAAAAAGATACGCACAGTTGGTCAGAAATGGGCCGATTTTCAATTCTCGAAATATAAGCTTCAAGGTCAGCCTTATTATATTTTAGAGGACGAAAATCAAAATCAGTTAGCAGCACCACGTGCTTACGATACCAATGTTGATGCTTACAAAGAATGGTTGCAGAATGCCTTAACTAAGTTTGAGGCAAGTTCGAAGTTGAGTAGTTTATAACAAAACTGAAATGAGATGTGATAAAGGAGGTTTTTTTAGAAGAAAACCTCCTTTGTGTTTTCTGTCAACAACCAATTGTTGGTTAATATGTTATTTGTATAGTTATGGACAAAAATATAGATGTAGAGAAGTCAGATAAACTCATCGTTTTATACGATGGCTATTGCAATTTATGCGTCGGCCTTGTTAAACGTATGTTGAAGTATTCGCAATCTACACGTATTAGTTATCAAAGTATTCAAGTTTATCAGCAGAGTGACACCGCCTTGGTAAAGCTTCCTGATGGTATTGACCCTCAGACTCTTCTTGTTGTTGAAGATGATGAGCTCTACCGTGGAGCTCAAGCTGTTATCCTTATAATGAAAGCCAGTGGTTTCGTTCTTCGTTTGCTAGGAAAGATTGCTGGTTTATTGCCACTTAGGTTTTTAAACTGGTTGTATGCCTTCGTGGCAACAAACAGGTATAGGTGGT
>QKIO01000334.1 GCA_003251015.1 Bacteroidales bacterium | reverse complement strand
TTATGAAGTGATTGGATTAAGATTTTCATCCAGACCTGCCATGGTGGGTAGTATCAAATGTACAACGCCTAGTACCACCAGATACAACGAACCTGCAATAAGGAAAGTCCAGAAGTAGGCTGTGTTACCAGCCTGGTCTAACAAACTACCCAGTGCTTTATCGGACAGGATGCCAGCAATAGCACCCACCATACTCCCAATGCCCACCACCGAAGCAGTAGCTTTCTTAGGCATGGTATCCGACACCAAGGTGTAAATATTAGCACCCCAAGCCTGATGCCCCGCAGCTCCCAGTCCGATCAAAAACACCGCCACCCATTTACTCGTTGTAATAGCCACAAAACTAACTGGAAGAATAATGATGGCACACAACAACAAGGTCAGTTTACGGGCTTTATTAAGCGACCAACCTTTACGCATCAACGCACCCGAGAGGTAACCACCAAAGATACTACCTCCATCGGCTAACACGTACATCACAAAAAAGGGCAAGCCAATGTTACTCAAGTTCACATCAAAGGCATCGGCCAAAAACTTGGCACCCCAAAACATGTAAAAATACCACACCGCATCCGTAATCTTAGCCACCGCAAAAGCCCACGTTTGACGTTTGGGTAAGACTTTTAACCACGAAATACGCTCTGTGTTTTCTGGCTCATTATCGCTCTGAATGTAAGCCAACTCCTGGGCACCTACCTTGGGATGTTCCTCAGGTTTTTTATAGGTTCGTAACCAGACCCACACCCAAATAGCACTCAAAGCGCCCGTTATTAAAAAGGGTATCTGCCAGTTATCTCCGTTTTCATGCACGATTAAACCCACTACAATTGGCGCTAAAATGGCGCCCACACTAGTGGCGGCATTAAACAACCCCGTTGCAAAAGCACGGTCCTTTTTAGGAAACCATTCGGCCACCGTTTTTACTGCAGCCGGAAAATTGCCCGACTCCCCAAAACCCAGTCCGGCACGTGCCACACCAAAGCCCAACACACTAAAGGCCGGACGCACAAAGGCGTGCAACATTCCAAATACACTCCAAATACCGATGGATAAGGTATATCCTTTTTTAGTACCCAAGCGATCGATTAAACCACCTATCACCAACATGCCAAGAGCATACGCAACTTTAAAAGCAATCATGATGTTGGCATAATCACTATTAGTCCAGCCAAATAATTTTTGAAGTGTGGGAACCAAAACACCTAACAAGCTTCTATCGAAGTAATTGATTGTGGTAGCCACCATCAAAAGGGCTAGAATTCGAAAGCGATAGGATGTATTTGGTTTTAAATTAGTCATCTGTTACAAATTAATGAGGTGCAGCCTATTGATTATAAATCGATAAGCAAACACGCTATAGACGTATTTGCACTTATATTTTGAAATCTATTAATATGGCATTTCAGTTATCTAAACTTCTTTTAATGGCATATTCCAAACCCCGTATTTCCGCCAGTCCTTTCATTCGGCCATACAGCGAATACCCAGGGTTATTGTCCCTACCTATATCATCAAGCATTTGATTACCGTGGTCGGGACGCATGGGAATCGCGTAACCTCTTCTTGTCTCTTCCTCCAAGGTAGATTTCACAATGGTATACATATCGGCATCCCCTTCAAAAAAGTACCGTTCCATAAAATTACCATCCCCATCGCGTGATACATTACGTAGGTGAAGGAAATTAATTTTGGGAGCTAATTCTTTAACCATCGCACTTAAATCATTAAACGAACCCGCGCCAAACGAACCCGTACAAAAAGTTAAACCATTGGCAGCACTAGGTGCCATAGCAAAAATATCATTGACATCACTTAAAGAACTAACAATACGAGGCAAACCAAGTAACGACATCGGAGGATCATCAGGATGAATAGCCATTTTAATACCGGCCTGCTCAGCTACAGGAATAATGTGTTTTAAGAAAAAAGCCAGATGTTTCTTCAACCGAAGGGCATTAATACCCTTGTAAGAATTAAGCACCTCCTGAAATTGATCCAAGGTATACGATTCTTCCGATCCCGGTAAACCCGCAATGATATTACGAGTTAGTTGGTTGACAGCCGAGTGGTCAAGCGTCTTGAAATATCGTTTTGCGGCATCAAGTTGTTGAGTCGTATATTGGTCAATGGCAGAGGGACGTTGAAGAATATACACATCAAAAGCCACAAAGGCCGCCACCTCAAATTTTAGCGCCAAAGACCCATCGTGTTCTTGAAACTTAAGATCGGTACGTGACCAGTCGAGCACCGGCATAAAATTGTAACACACCGTTTTAATGCCACACTTCGCTAAATTACGAAGACTCTCCTTGTAGTTTTCTATGTATTGTAAGTACTGACCCGTTTGTTTCTTAATGTCTTCGTGTACAGGCACACTTTCTACAACCTCCCACGAAAGACCATGAGCCTCAATGTCCTTTTTTCGTTGTAGAATATCCTCCAACGGCCATATTTGACCATTGGCAATATGATGTAAAGCCGTAACAATACCTGTGGCACCAGTCTGTTTGATTTGTGGTAAGGTAATGCGATCGGAAGGACCGTACCATCGCCAAGTATGTATCATAAACTATTATTTATAATGATTGTAAAAAATGGGAAAGGTTACCAAAACACGACCACCTTTCCCACACACACTACACACTAATTTAAACTCCACTAAAGGCCATAAAACCACCATCCACCGGCACAACCACACCCGTCACAAAGGCAGAAGAGTCATCACACAACCATTCTAAAGTACTCACTAAGTCTTCTGGAATCCCAAAACGGCGCATGGGTGTTTGGCTAATGATGGTATGACCACGATCGGTTAAACTGCCATCGGCATTGGTTAATAAGGACCTATTTTGTTCAGTTAAGAAAAATCCAGGAGCAATAGCATTCACACGTATGCCAGCAGATGCAAAATGAACCGCCATCCATTGGGTAAAATTTGAAATGGCAGCCTTTGCTGCACTGTAAGCCGGCACCTTGGTCATGGGAGCAAATGCACTCATGGATGACACATTAACAATGGAGCATCCTTGTCGACCAATCATATCTAAAGCAAAGACTTGCGTAGGTAAAAAAGTACCCATAAAATTAAGCTCAAACACACTGCTGAACGCCGACAAATCCATATTAAAAAAACTTTTTCCATCAGATTGGGAAGCATCAAAACGGGTTTGTGATGTGGTTGCACTTGGATGATTTCCTCCTGCTCCATTAATAAGTATATCACACCGACCCAATTGTTGATGGACAAGCGCCTGGGCGTTAAGCAAAGCTTGGCGATCTAACACATCGGCAGCAATAGCTACAGCAACACCACCAAGACCTCTAATTGTTTTGCAAACCACATCCAACTTACTTTGAGTACGACCAATAAGAGCTACTTTACAGCCCAACTGCGCCAGATGTATAGCCATCACGCTACATAACACACCAGAACCTCCCGTTACCACCGCTACTTTATCTGTAAATAGTTTAGCTTTCATATCTGTTTATATAAATGAGCAATTTAAAACTCTAATTACGTCATTTGTGATGCAAACGACCTACTTTAACGCCACTTTAACGGTAGCTATAACGGTTAACACAACCGTCTAAAACACTAGCTTTAAGCGCTTATACAATATTATTAATAAGACTTCTAGTGATATTGAAGTAAAACGTGTATTTTTGAACAAAACAGCGTTTATGCAATTCATTAAAGAGAAATACATCAATCCATTTACCGATTTTGGTTTTAAACGGTTGTTTGGTGAAGAACCAAATAAGGATTTACTTATTGATTTTTTGAATGCCTTACTAAAGGAACAGGAAGGTTTGATTGTAGATTTAACGTATCTAAAATCAGAACAGCTGGGTCGTAAAGAAATGGACCGTAGAGCCATTTTTGACTTGTATTGCGAGAATGAAAAAGGAGAGAAGTTTATTGTAGAGATGCAAAAAGCCAAACAAAATTTCTTTAAAGACAGAAGTGTGTATTATTCCACTTTTGCCATTCAAGAACAAGCACTCAAAGCCGAATGGAATTATGAGCTGAAGGCGGTATATACCATTGGTATTCTCGATTTTGTGTTTGATGAAGATAAAGATGATGTGAACAAGTTTCGTTACGATGTGCAACTACAGGATGTAAAAACCAACAAAACATTCTACAATAAACTGACCTACATCTATTTTGAGATGCCAAAATTTAATAAATCCATTGATGAATTAGAAACACACTACGACAAATGGCTTTATGTATTAAAAAACCTCAATAAATTAGACCGACTACCCGACACACTTAAAGAGAAGATTTTTGAGCGCGTATTTGAGGTGGCAGAAATATCTAAATTTTCGCACTCAGAATACATCACCTACGAAGATAGCTTAAAGTACTATCGCGACTTAAAAAACACTTTTGATACCGCCAGGGAAGAAGCCCGTGCGGAAGGTTTGTTGAAGGGGAGATTAGAAGGTCGACAAGAGGGTTTGAAAGAAGGAATCCGAGAAGGAATTAAAGAAGGAATTAAAGAAGGGATTAAAGAAGGGATTAAAGAAGGTGAGCAAAAAGGTAAGTTACAAATGGCCATAGAAATAGCTAGAAGTTTATTGAAAAGTGGCATTTCAATACCACTGATAGAAGCATCAACAGGTTTAAGCAAAGACCAAATTGAAGCTTTAAAATAGAAGTGATGGATAATAAAACAGGCCATTACGAACTTATAAAATCTTAAAAACATAATACCATCCGATGCAGGAAAACGAAAAGCATGATGCCATCATCGCACACTTATGCAAAAGCAAAACCTTTGCTAATGCACCTACCAGCATCGCCTTGTTACAGTATTTATACAAAGCATCCGTTAACCAAACCGACCTAAAAGAATCTATAATTGAGTGGGAGTTTTTTGGTACCCAAGAAAACTCTACCAAGAGTAATCCCAAGGTAAGAGTTAACGTGTATAACCTGCGTAAGAAACTTACCCATTATTACCAAGAAGAAGGCAAAAAAGAACCCTATCGTGTGGTTATTGACAAAGGTCAATACCTCATTCGGTTTGAGCGGTCGAATGAGAAAAGCACCCTAAGAAGCCAATTTAATTTAGGGGTTTTACTGCCTTACTTGTTATTAATTGTGTTGCTCACAGCATGGATCGTCAACAGCATCCCTCCCTCAAAACCTAAGTTATGGGAACCCTTTTTAAGTGACAAAACCAAAACCACCTTATTTATTGGAGATGCCTTTGGCATGATGGGTACCACCATTACAGGTAATGAAGGGTGGACGCGCGATTATAGCATCAATAGTTTAGAAGAGTTTTATACATTTTGTGATAGTCAACCCGCGTTTAAAAATAAACTTACCCCCCCAGCATATGCTTATACCACGCAGATGGGCGTGTTTTCGGCATTGAATTTACAAACACTTTTCACCCCTTACAAACACAATTTCACCGTCCGTTTTTCCTCCCAAACCACCATAGCCGACATCAAAGAAAGTAATGCCATTTATGCGGGAACATTAAAGAATAACAACCCATTTATCCCGTTCTTTAATGCAGGCAATCCCTATTTTAAACTGCAAGATTCGCTTTTAACCTTCTCCCACCACGCGAGTCTGAGAGATACCTTATATGTTTTTCCGTATACAGTAAGAGACACCGAATTAGCCATCGTTTCTAAAATTAAAGGGCCTAATAACACCTGTCAATTATTATTTTTCTCCAACCATGATATCGGCGTAAAGTCCACTTTTCAGTATTTCACAAATCAAGATTCGATCAAAAAATTCAGCGATACCTATCTGCAAAACCACACCTCCTTTACCGCTATTTTTAGAGCCAAAGGTGTTAACAGAAGTGATACCGAGCTAAAACTTCTTCGTGTGGTTACTTTTTAGGTGAACCAACTCAAACAAAATAAATAGAATATTATTTCTGGAGTTACAAGTTAGAGAGTTACAAGTTAGAGAGTTATGAGTGACTAAAGTTGTAAAGGAGTTACAAGTTATAGAGTTACCAGTGCCTAAAATTAATACCTTATAACTTGTCTCACCGAACTCCGAACTCGTCTCCCCGAACTTGTCTCCCCGAACTCGTCACTTCTAACTGCCCAACTCATAACTCTTCACCGCCTTAAGAATCCAATATGAATAGAGGGTCGTTTTTGCTTGGCAAAAAATAAATACATGCACCGAGCCGATGGCTCTTAATGGTGGGCACCATATATGGATGAACTAAAGTCCATCCCTACAAAATGGATCGAACCCATGGTTCTTAGCTTAATTATGAAGGGTAAGCGCGTGGCTACCTTGTATTTTAATCTACCTGCTCGTTAACTACGCCTAGTTTATCTATTATATACCCTGCGCTCATCTCTACACTATTCTATACCTTAAAGGTTTGTTTACCATGTTGCAAATAAACCTTTAAGGTTTTTGTAAATATCCATTAAAATGGATGATGACAAAGCAGATTGGTTGGCT
>QKIO01000111.1 GCA_003251015.1 Bacteroidales bacterium | reverse complement strand
TTAAAATCATAGAAATAATACCTTGTTTTTTCTGCATCACTTAATTGATATAGCCCTGTTATCACATCAAAATAGGTTCGTCGGAAAGATACCGAGAAGGATGATTTATCTTTAATAATAGGGCCTTCAAGAGCTATATTGGAAGATATTAAACCAATACTGGCCGAACCTTTAAATTTAGTATTATTACCATCGTACATACGAATATCAACTACAGACGATAAACGCCCTCCATAACGAGCAGGGAAACCACCCTTAATGACCGTCACATTATTAACCGCATCGGAATTAAAAATGGAAAAGAATCCAAGCAAGTGATCTACATTATAGACGGGTACATCATCCATCAAAACCAAATTTTGATCTGGTCCTCCACCACGCACATACAAACCACTAAATCCTTCTCCGCCACTTTGCACTCCAGGTAAAAGCTGAATACCCTTAACAACATCGGCCTCGCCAAGAAAATAAGGCACGTTTTTTAACTGATCAATAGCTAGATTGATGGTACTTGTGCGAGTACTCATCAGTTGCCCAGATGATTCATTGCCAACAACAGCCACCTCACTTAACTCTTCAAGGGGATGTAAACTCAAGTCTATAACGGTATCCTTCTGGAGATCAAACGTTAATTTGGCATCTTTAAAACCAACATAAGAATATATCAAATTAGTTTTCCCTTGAGGTAGAGTCAAACTATAAAATCCGAAACTATTACTTACAGTACCCGAAGCAAGTTTAACATCAAAAACATTACTTTGAATTAAAGCCTCCTGAGTTTGAGAATCACGAATATAACCTCTAATAACAAACCGTTTAACAGCATTTCGTCTAGGTTCGATAATGATTTTATTACCCTTTACAATATAATCAGCCGGACAGTTTAGAAATAACTCATCTAAAACATCTTGGAGTTTACGCGAGGAGGTTAGCAATTGGTGAGACGAATAAAAGCAAAGATCAGTGCTATAGCTAAATACAACATTGCTTTGCTTTTCAATTTCTTTTAAGAAAAATAAGGTACTACCGGTAGTTTTAGAAAAAGAGATTTGAGAGTTTAATACATCCTGTCCTACTCCTTGTGCCACAAAGGCAAAGGTTAAACAAACAAAAATAAATATGCTCTTTTTCGACAGCTTGATCATTAAAATGTAATTGATCGTCGAAATTAATCAGAGATAAGCAATTTACCGTTATCAAATGTCATTTTTTTGTTGAAATGAATGGCTAATTCATTTAACACTTCATCCAAAGAGGGATTTACAAAACGGGATGTAATCTTATTTTTAGGTTCATCACCTTCCACTTCCACTGTTTTGATAGATGCAAAATGGTTAGTAACCGTTTTGATGGTAGAGTTAAAATCACTAGCCTCAAAAGATAGATTTCCAGTTTTCCAAGAGATGTAATTTAGGTTATCATTGGGTCTTTTAGAAATACGACTATCCACAACGATTGCCATCTCACCTTTTGACACATAAGCGGATTCAGAACCTGAGGATAACTTAACTTTACCTTGAGTGACATACAACTCAACTTCATGGCTCACTTGATTTTCTAAGAGATTAAACTGAGTGCCTATTACCTCTACCTGAGCATCACCAATGGAGATTAAAAATGGTTTTGACTCATCGTGAGCAACCTTAAAGAAGCCTTGCCCTTGGAGCTTAACGTGACGTACATTAGAATCTACATTTTTGGAATAAACCAACGTACTTCCCTTGGCTAAAAACACTTGCGTATTATCTTTAAGTAGAATACTATCATTTTTTGTGGCAGGACTAAAAGCTTGTAACTTACCAAAACCAGGTACGGTTTGATAAGCCATATATAAGGAACCTAGAACAACAAGAGGTAATAGAACAGCTGCAATTTTACGCACAAACCCAAAGGAGAAATTACGTTTCACTTCTGAGAAATTCATCCGTTGACGACAGTTAAGCCAAGCACATGCAGCATCTTCTTGACCAAAGGCGCTTACCTTTTGAGATTTCTCCCATGTACTTTTCCAAGCTTGATACTCTTTTTCATTGAGTACATCAAACTCACGCCAAGTTTTGAGCTCACTCACCTCGTTATTAGATATCGAGTCCGTAAATTCCTTAACTATTAATACTTCTATTTCTTCTTTTGTTTTCATATCCTTAATTAATGAAACTCCATCATCCCAAACACATTGATATCCTCTATGTCACCATCAAAGTTATCACCAAATTGATCTAATCCTATAGATTCAGTGAAAGACCATTCGTTGGTATTCTCGGTTTCAATTTCGTCATCATTGGATGACATCAATTGAGCTAAACGTTGAAAAATAAATTCCATAACAGATAGATTAAGGTTAATATAACTACAACATTAGTAAAGACAATCCAATCTTGGTACACACGTACTCCAAATAACTATTTCTTTCGTGTTTATTTATTTAACAAACAAAAGCAAACACAGAAGCATCACATAGTCAGACAACTTAAGACGTAATACTTTTAACGCTTTACTAATTTGAGTTTCAACAGTTCGTTTTGATAAATTGAGTTCATCGGCAATTTCTTGATTTGATTGCCCATCAAAACGACTTTTCTCAAATATCTTTCGGCACTGGTCAGGAAGGGATTGGATGATAGAGAATATTTTTTCTTCTAATTCGGTTTCTTCGATACAGTCATCAAAGACAGATTCTTCATTTTTTTTATCAATAAAGATATTGGCATGATGGTCGCGGCGAATCTGCTCGCGTTTAATCTGATTGAGACATTTATTCTTTACCGACTGATAAAGATGTGCTTTTAAGGAAGTATGTATTTGTATGTCTTGACGTTTTTCGTAAAAATGAACAAATACATCTTGAACCAACTCACGAGCTAGGTCATCATCAACGATGACTTTGCGAGCAAAAACAACCAATGGCGTGTAGAATTTCAAAAAGAAAGCCTCATAGGTTTTTTCATCACCTTTAGCTAAACCTTCTAAAAACCAGTTATCGTCTTTGACCTCTACCATATTAACTTCTTTTTTTACTCGCCACAAAAATACACAATGCAAGCCAAACTCAGGTTAAAAACTAATATAATCACATATTATTATAAAAAACCTGTGCAAAATTTGTTTGTTCAAAAATAGATACTTAGTTTCACACCGAAATTAAGTGTCCAACATGCAAGAACGAAATCCATTAGGAAGTGCAGAATACATCAACCGCCTCAATAAGATTAAGGTTTTAAGCCTTATTAGAGAGAGTGATGAGATTTCGCGAGCAGAAATAGCCAAACAAACTGGACTTAGTGCACCAACAGTAACCAGGGTGGTTGATAGTTTACTAAATATCGAAAAACTGGTAGTACAGACAGGCATTGGCGAATCAAGTGGTGGGAGACCACCAGTGATTGTAAAGTTTAATGGTAAAGACAGATATGTAATAGGTATTGACTGGGGCAGAACGCATATATTCGGTGTACTTTCAGACCTCAACGGACACACACTAACCAATTTAGATATAGAAACAGAAGCGTCAGACGAATTTGATTCCGACCTCAAAAAAGTAGTTAATCTAATTGACCAGTTAATTCTCACCTCGGGCATAAACAAACAAGAAATACACGGCATTGGAATAGCTGCAGCCGGTTTTATCAACCAAAAAACATCCATCATAGAATATTCACCAAATTTTAATTGGGAGAATATAAACATTAAAAAACCACTAGCAGACCGCTATAACGTGCCCATAATCATTGATAATGTATCGAGAGTGATGGCACAAGGCGAATTATTATATGGCATAGGAGAATCATGTAAAGACTTTATATTCATAAACGTAGGTTATGGAATAGGAGCTGGCATCATCATGAAAGGTGTACCCTTTTATGGGTTTGATGGATACGCTGGTGAGATTGGACACAACCGAATCATAGGCTCATCAGCAACAGGAAGAAAATGCACATGCAGCAAAATGGATTGTTTAGAGTGTTATTCATCGGGACGAGGAATTTGTGAAACAGCAAAAGCTCAACTCCCCTTCTACCCTGAATCTAGCTTAAATAATTACCAAACATTAAGTACAAAAAAAATAGCAGAGGCTGCGCAACAAGGCGATGCATTTGCCTTACAATTATTTACTCAAGCAGCTGATTACCTAGGTCTTGCCATTGCGTCGATGGCGAATGTATTTAATCCGGAAGCCATTATTCTAGGTGGGAAAGTGACCAAAGCAGGCAAATTCTTCACCAACAGAATACATCAAGTATTTAACAAAGAGATATTGCAGCAATCGAATCGAAAAATAAAAATAATGGAAACTCAGTTGAATGATGCAGCAGCAGTTAAAGGAGCCGTATCATTAATACTAAGCGAGATACTTAATTTCAGAGAATAACAAACACTTTATTTCAAAGAGTTATAAACTATTACTAAAAAGACAAAAACATGTTAAAAGGAATCTCACCACTTATCAGCCCTGAATTATTAGAAGTACTAGCCCGCATGGGACACGGCGACGAAATTATATTAGCGGACGCCCATTTTCCTGGCGAATCATTTAACTCAAGAGTATTAAGAGCTGATGGGCTTAGAATACCAGATTTATTAGCGGCTATACTCCCATTATTTGAATTAGACTCCTACGTACCAGCACCCATTACGATGATGGCAGCGGTAGAAGGAGACGATTTGAATCCTAACGTAGAGCTAGCCTATTTAAAAAGCATTCACATTACAAATCCTAACGTGGCTCCCATCGAACGCATCGACCGTTTTGAATTTTACGACAAAGCGAGAAAGGCTTTTGCTGTGGTAATGACTGGTGAGACAGCTAAATACGGCAATATCTTATTAAAAAAAGGAGTAACACCAATGTTATAAAAACAGCAGCTCACTAAATTTTAGATTATGAATAAAGTCCTTAATAAAGTAGTGGAAAGACAATACCTAGTACCATTTATCCTACTTACTAGTTTGTTTTTTTTGTGGGGAATAGCTAACGACCTCACCAATCCGATGGTATCAGCATTTAAAAAGGTAATGCCTGAGTTATCTAATATGGAAGCTGCGTTGGTACAACTAGCCTTTTATGGAGGCTATGCAACCATGGCTATTCCAGCAGCGCTATTCATTCGTAAATATTCTTACAAATCGGGTATTCTGCTTGGATTAGGCTTGTACGCAGTGGGTGCGTTATTATTTATTCCTGCAGCTAAATTTGAGGTGTTTGGATTCTTTTTAGCCTCTCTTTACGTTTTAACATTTGGCTTGGCCTTTTTAGAGACCACCTCAAACCCATATGTACTATCGATGGGTTCGCCAGAAACAGCCACACGACGATTAAATTTAGCTCAGACATTTAACCCGATGGGTTCGTTATTAGGGATGTTAGGTGCTCAGATATTAGTTATAAAATCACTTCAATCGACCAATTACACATTAGAATCCTACAATGGATTAAGTGCTATAGAACAAGCATCAATCAGAACCCATGATTTAAACACCATTAGCACACCATACATTGCATTAGGAGTACTTGTTTTGGTTATTTTAGTCATTATAGCTTTAGTTAAGATGCCTAAAAAAACAGAACACGCAGAATCCTTAGACCTAAATGCTACTTTTAAGGTGTTATTAAAAAACAAACGGTATTACGAAGGCGTACTTACCCAACTCTTTTATGTGGCAGCACAAATTATGTGTTGGACATTTATTTATCAATATGTAGATAATATAAATAACAGTCTTCCTGCCAATGAGCAATTAACCGCAACTTGGTTTAACATGGCAGCAATGATAGCGTTCCTAGTTGGGCGAAGCGCTGGTACAATATTACTTAAGTACTATCGTGCAGGCCAGCTTATGTTCGTATTTGCTTTGGTAGGCATTAGCTTTACGGTAGGCGCCATATCCATACAAGGCATCGTCGGTTTGTATTCATTGGTTGGCATATCAATTGCGATGTCCATCATGTTTCCAACCATCTATGGCATTGCCTTAAAAGGCATGGGTGACGAAGCAAAATTAGGCTCGGCGGGATTAGTACTGGCCATTGTTGGAGGTGCGCTAATGCCACCCTTTCAAGGCTGGATACTTGACCTAGGCGGCCCAGGCTTTGCAGACTTACACATCCTAGGCGTTCCAGAAATTAACTTTTCTTTTATACTGCCTTTAGTGTGCTTAATAGCGGTAGCAATATACAGTTACAGGGCAGAGCATGTATTTGAAAATTAAAGCATCACAAACACATTTAAAATAATAATCACTTATAAATTAATCATCATGTGTAATTCATGTAGAACATCAAAAGGTGCATACTTACCAGGTAACAGCACTGTAGTAATGAAAGACGTAGAGATACCAGCTCCAGGACATGGTCAGGTTATTCTCAAAATAAAATCATCAACCATTTGCGGTTCAGATATCCGCGCAATATACAACGAGCATTTAGGGAAAGGCCCTGAGGCGTATCAAAACAAGGTAGCAGGTCATGAACCCAGTGGACAAATCATAGAGTGTGG
>QKIO01000179.1 GCA_003251015.1 Bacteroidales bacterium | reverse complement strand
AAAGTGGTGTTCGGATGTTGAATTTAATCAATGACTTGATTAACATCTCGAAAATAGAGTCTGGTCAAATGGAGGTGGTGCTTTCGCCTGTTAATGTGAGTGAGCAGATTGAGTCTTTAAGTCATTTTTTCAAGGCGGAAGCTACTTTGAAAGGGTTGGCCTTGAGTGGCGTTTGTGGTCTTCCTATTGGTGAAGCGAAGATTTTGGCGGATGGCGAAAAAATATATGCCGTCCTTGTAAATCTGGTTAAAAATGCGCTTAAGTTTACTAAAAGTGGCGCTGTTCGTTTCGGATATGAGTTTAAAGGAGATCATTTAGAGTATTACGTGACGGATAGTGGAATTGGTATTTCTGGTGAAAAATCACAAGCTGTATTTGACCGTTTTGTTCAAGTTGACTCAAGCGCTTCGAGTGGTTACGAGGGGGCTGGTTTAGGCTTGTCCATTTCAAAGGCATATATTGAGTTGATGGGAGGGCGAATTTGGTTTAAGTCTGAACTCAATAAAGGAACCACTTTTTATTTCACAATTCCATATAAAGTTGTTTAGAATTTAACAATAGTTTTGTTTGGTAAAATCGCTATAGGATTGTTAGCCAGATAAATAAATATTTAGCCGTGCTTAATTTGTTAAGTATGGCTAAATATTTATTCTTTTTAGGGCTTGTTTTAATTAAAATTAAACATAGATTTGCATACATAAAATTGTATTGTATGCAACTATTAGGAGAGAGAATAAGACGTAAACGCGAAAGCCTTCAAATGCAGCTAAATGATATGGCTAAAAAAGTAGGTGTTAGTTCTAGTGCCTTGTCACAGATTGAGAAAGCTAAGTCGTTTCCTTCCATCGTAACATTAAAAGCGATTGCAGATAGTTTGCATACAACCGTAGGCGATTTAATAGGCGAGAACGAAACCTTAGAGCCTTTAGTAAAGTTTGCAAATAAAAGTTTTGTTGAAGTTAATGAATCTGGAGCATCTTTATACTTATTGTCTAATCATAGCAATAATAAGTTGATGGATACTTTTTTAGTTGAGTTTCCAGCGCACTCAAATTCTAGTGATATACTAAAAAATCATCCAGGACAAGAGTTTTGTTTTGTACTTGAGGGCACTTTTGAAATTAAATTAGAAGATAAAGTATATCGTTTACAGAAGAATGACAGTTTTTATTTTAACTCAAACCGACAACACAGCGTGCATAATGTTTCAAATGGCGTTGCACAATTAATTTGGATTGTAACACCACCAGGCAGTTAGCTTTTTTTTGCACTTGATGTTAAGTGGTGGTTTATTTATTAAATGATGATTAATTTACAAAAAGGAACAACATATCAATAACATTTTAATTAGGGAATTATGAATGATTTATTAAAAGTGTTAGACGGAAAGAATATTACTTTACCAGCTAATATTGTAGAAGTTTTGAAAGGGTGTAAGAGTATCACTACGTTTGACTCGGTAGAAGCATTATGTGAAGCTGCTACAGGTGGTCCAGGAAGTAATACTTATGATGTTGTTTTTGATGTTCCTTCAGTAGGAAAAGTGGTTGAAGCAACGGTTAATCGTGTAACCAATGGTATTGCAGCTAACTATACTGAGCCTTACATGCGTCGTAGAGATCCAAACACGATGGCCATTGCGGATGATAAACCAACCGATAAAGATAAATTTGAAGATAAGTACGGTTATAAGTTTGATAGTTTACAACAAGAAACTTATGAGTGGTTAAAAGGACAGGATATTGCGGTTACCTTTTATTTTGTGGGTAATGGTGGTATTGGATCAACTGGTATTGCTATTGCTCCAGCTAATGCAGCGTTTTTTGCTATGGGATTAGCTATGTTACAACAGTTTATTCCTGTGTCGGAATTAGCGAATGGCACCCAATTAAAGTCAGCTATTTTTGTGGCTCCAACTTTTAGACATACTCATTTTAATGGAAAACAAGTTGTTGTTCACAATAGAACCAACGCCATTCATGAGATGTATTCTTATAACTTATATCCTGGGCCAAGCGCTAAGAAAGGCCTTTATGGTGTGTTGTTAACTCAAGGTGAAGAAGAAGGATGGGTTACTGCGCATTGTTCTGCAGTGCAGTCTGTTAGTCCTTATGATCACACAACTACTTTTATGCACGAAGGTGCTAGCGGTGGTGGTAAGAGTGAGTTGCACCAGCATATTATAAGAGAGGAAGATGGTCAAGTACTATTAGGCAAAAATACCATTAGTGGCGAAGAGCGTTTAATTACTATCCCTAAGTTTTGTAGTTTAAGCCCTGTGGCTGATGATATGGCGTTTTGTCATCCATCTATCCAAAAGAATAATGGAAAATTAAGTATTTTGGATGCTGAATATGCGTGGTTTGTTCGTGTAGATGGTATTCGTGCTTACGGAGATGATCCTACATTAGAAAAAATGTCAATACATCCTCCAAAACCGTTGTTGTTCTTAAATGTGGATGCTAAGCCAGATTCAACCGCTTTAGTTTGGAATCATATTCAAGATGAGCCAGGTAAAGCCTGTCCAAACCCACGTGTGATTATACCACGTAGCAGTATTAAGAATATTGTTAGTGAGCCTGTAAGTGTAGACGTTCGTAGTTTTGGTATTCGTACGCCTGTTTGTTCGCTAGAGAAGCCAACTTATGGTATTGTTGGTTTATTTCATGTGTTACCTCCAGCCTTGGCTTGGTTATGGCGTTTAGTTTCTCCTCGAGGACATAACAACCCAAGTATTGTTGGTGGAGAAGGAATGGGTAGTGAGGGTGTTGGTTCGTACTGGCCTTTTGCAACAGGAAAACGTATTCGTCATGCTAATTTATTGTTAGAGCAAATCATGAATACACCTCAAACAACATTTATTTTGGTGCCTAATCAAAATGTGGGTGTTTGGAAAGTAGGATTTAAGCCTCAGTTGCTTATGCGTGAGTATTTCACGTGGAATGGTGGTGCTGAATTACCAAAAGATCAATATCAGCCAGCTCGTTGTTCGTTGTTAGGTAATGAGTTAAATCATTTGACTATTGAAGGTGCAAAAATCCCTAGTCGCTTTTTGAAGGTATATGAGCAAAAAGAAGTAGGTGCTGAAGGTTATGATGCCGGTGCTAAAATATTACAGGAATTCTTTAATGCAGAGTTACCTCAGTATTTAGAAGAAGGATTGTCTGACTTAGGTCGTCAAATTATTGAAGCATGTTTAAATGGTGCTAGTGTAGAAGATTATTACACATTATTACCAGTTCAGAAATAATTAGAATTAGTTTGTTTGTAGTTTTTTTTTAGATTTGGGTTTTTTTAGATTTTAGAGTGCACGGGCGTTTGAGTTTATCAAACGCCCGTGTTTTTTTAATGTTTTTGAAATTCAACGTAGAGGGAGTTAGTTGTTTTGTTATTTTTGCACAAAATTAGTTTTATGGCAAATAGTATTTCGATTGATCAAGCTGCTTTAGTTATTAAAGCTGGTGGATTAGTGGCTTTTCCTACAGAGACAGTCTATGGTTTAGGAGCTGATGCGCTCAACCCTACAGCTGTAGCTAAAATATTTGAAGCTAAGGAACGACCTTCCTTCGATCCATTAATTGTACATATTAGTGATTTGTCAGATTTACATGTGTTGTTTGAAGAGGTGACAGATGATTTGCTTCGTTTGGCAGCACGTTTTTGGCCAGGGCCATTAACCATTGTGATGGCCAAGCATTCTAATGTGCCAGATATTATTACTTCGGGCTTGGTTACGGTGGGGGTTCGCATGCCAAATCATCCCATCGCTTTAGAGTTGATCAGTATGGCACAAACGCCCATTGCAGCGCCTAGCGCCAATAAATTTGGAATGTTAAGTCCTACCGAGGCTCAGCATGTGCGTAAGCAACTGCCTTTGGTGGATTGTGTGTTAGATGGCGGTAGGACCAATATTGGTGTTGAGTCCACTGTAATTGCTCTAAATAAGGATGGTTTTGAATTATTACGTCCAGGAGCTATTACAGCTCAAGAAATAGAAACCATAGTGCCTCAATCATTAAGTAAGGGCGATTTACATCAATTAAAATCGCCAGGTTTATTAGCTTCACATTATAGCCCTCGTAAACCAACCTACATCATTGGCGAAACACCTATTAGTTCTGATACCAGTAAAGCTGGATTAATTGCTTTTAAACAGGCGCCTGAAGGTAGTTGTTATCGACAGATTGAGGTTTTATCGTCAGCGGGTGATTTAAGAGAGGCTGCTGTTAATTTATTTAGCGCCTTACATCATTTAGAAGACTCTGATGTTGATTTTATTGTGGTTGAACCAGTGGTTGAACAGGGGGTTGGTATTGCAATAATGGATCGCTTACGTAAGGCTGCTTATCAATATAAAAAGTAGCGCGTCACTCCTCTACTGAGGTAGATCTTTTAAAATTCGAAGGTTGTTTTCTATACCAATTGTAATGGCGTACACTGATATGGTGGCGCCTGATATGGCATCAATGTTTTTGTTGACCTCCAATGATTGATTGACATCTTTACCCACAAACTGTTTTAACCAGCCTTTAGCGGTTATTTCGTGGCCATGTGAGGCTTGGTAGTTGTATATTTTAACCTGAAGAATACTTTTAAGCTTGTCGAAAAGCACCAGGTAGTCAAAGAACTCATAATTACTATCTGTTGTTGAATTGTTAGAAAGAGAACAGCCGCCTGTACGGCAGCTGTTTACTCGTCCCACAAAAATATACTTGACAGAATTATCCTGTGTATTAGTCATGAAGTACTTTCCTTTTAACGGGTAGTTACCTAATGTACTTTCAGGTATTACCAACTCTCTTAACATATCATAACTAGGTATGTTGTATTTATTTAGTGTTTTGAGTATCGTTTTGTTATCGTATTCTATATTTGTTTGTGCATTGGCATACGCATTATTAACCAATAGAATAACGATTGTTAAAAGGAAGTATTTCATTTGTTTTTGTTTTGATTAAAAGAAGAAACCAACACCAGCATTAAAAATCTTAGCAGCTTTGTCATCAGCACCTGATTTAATAAAGGTCATGTCTGCTTTCACAACAGCACCTGGCGATAGAGCAAGCGTTAAGCCTGTGGTAACGATGTCTTTTTGGTAAGCTGGGTTTTTAGCTGTTAAACTTTCAACGCCTTGGTGGGTGTCTAAATATTCATAACGAACAAAAGGCATTAGTTTTAAGTCGGTATCAACAGTTTTTAATACATTATATCCGACTTCTGCATAATATCCCATCATAGCACTACCTAAATCATTAGTTTTTGTAGTGTTTGATTTTGAGAATGCATTGTATTGATTAGAGTTAGAGATGTTAGCATAGTAAAACTGACCTCTTAACTGCAATGCCCCCGTTATGTATCTAGCATCAAGACCTACCATTGAAATCCCAATGGCTGATGAGTCGGCCGAGGCTAATGCCATGTCATCATTTTTGGTGATGCCGTTATACTCTTTGCTTTGGCTTTTTCCAAAGTAGCCAGAAAGTCCTAGGTTAAGGCCTCTGATGCCAAAGTATTCTACTTTACCTGCAAAGTTTGGTGAGCTAATATAGGACTCTTCACCTTTTTGGCGACCGCTGCGAAAACCTTTGCTGCCATTTAGTACAGCACCGTTGTTATATCCGTTAAAGCCGTTTATAACGTATGCTTGGTATTTGAGTGATGCTGGTAAGATCGTTCCAGATACACCAACACCAATTTCTCTCCATGTAGTTGGTGCAATGGTATTGTCAATAATAGGGCGTTCTACTCCGTTAAAGGTTGTTGGTTCGTGATATTCGTTGATGATACCCATCGGAATTAACATCAAACCACCTCTTAAATTGATTGATTTGTTGAGTTTGTATTGCAAGAATGCTTGCTCTACATATACTTCTGTTACGTGTTCGAATTCTATTTCGGAAATAAATTGAGTACGTTCGTTAAAATTGTAACCCAAAAGCATTACCACACGATGCACATCCAAAGTACCGTTGTATCTTGTATCTGAGTCGAGTGGTTGGTTGTAGTGTACTTCTCCATAACCACCTAGTAGTAGTTTACTGTCTGTATTAAGTAAACTCATAGAGGCATTGTTGTATTGGTTGACATTGCCACCTTGGACGTTTTGAGCGTTTATATGCCCCAGTGTCATTGTGAAAATTGCGAGTAAAAATAATTGCTTCATATTAATAGTTTTTTTGTTGATATAAATTGATGCAACAAAAATATGAAGAAGCAATCTGAACTGAAATCCCTATAATGTGGTAAAAAGAAGAGGCTTAAAGTAGGCGAATACTGAAGGTTGAATGCTTTTAGTGTGTTTGAGTAGCCATATATGATGAGTGCTGTTTTTAACACTCATTTTAATTGTTAGCGTTTGTTTTTCTTTTCACACGGGCAAGGGACGGGTTTGTAGGTGTGACGCCCCTGTCTACTTTGAGTTTGACATGCCACAAAAAGCATTACAAAAAGCAATAATGAGGTAAAACGAATGGTTTGTTTGTATTTCATGGGGCGTTATTTAAGCTGCAATTATACTACTTTTTTGTTTAGAATCTTACCCAGCTTCTTTATTTTGTGCGTAATGTGAGCGTTTAGAAGCCAAAGAGTTTAATCATTTTTTGGAAAATGACTGTATTTTCGTAAAAGCCTTGAAATTCTTTAGCGCCAGGTCCAAAAGCATAAACAGGCACCATCACTCCAGTGTGGTCGTTGCGTGTAAATGAGGCTTTGACATATCCTTTTTCGAAGTTGCCATCGTGTAGGCTAAGTCCACTTGTTTCGTGGTCGGCGGTAACTATTACAAGGGTGTTTTTATCCTGTACAGCAAACTTAAGCGCTTGCCCAATGGCTTTGTCTAAATCGAGTACCTCACCACATATGTAACCAACATCGTTGGCATGGCCGCCCCAATCTATTTGACTGCCTTCCACCATCAAGAAAAAACCAGCACCTTCATGGTTCTTC
>QKIO01000283.1 GCA_003251015.1 Bacteroidales bacterium | reverse complement strand
ATCGCATTGGATATCGCATTCGTTTTGATAATTGTATAGGTAAGAATACACAAGTTGAAATCATTACAGAAGGTATCTTAACGCGTATGATCCAGAGTGATAATGCACTTGAGAATGTGGGGCTTGTTATCTTTGATGAATTTCATGAACGCAGCCTATATGCCGATGTGGCTTTGGCCTTATGTAGAGAGTCGCAACAGGTATTGAGACCTGATTTACGCATTATGGTGATGTCTGCTACGCTTAATATGCCTGAATTAACGACTCTGCTAAATGCAAAATCGGTGGTTAGTAAAGGTCGTCAATATCCTGTAGAGATTGTGTATTCAGGTGAACGCGATTTACAACTTTTACCCGAATTAACGGCTCGTTTGGTGATTAAAGCATGTGGTGAGACCGAAGGTGATATTCTTGTGTTTTTGCCTGGCGAAGGAGAAATAAGGGAGTGTGAAGACATTTTAAAAACAAAATTAAAACAGGTTCAAATTCATCCTTTATATGGGCTCTTACCTCCCAATCAACAATTCGCAGCCATCATGCCCAATAAGTTTGGCAAACGAAAAGTGGTGTTAGCTACTTCTATTGCTGAAACGAGTTTAACAATTGAGGGCGTTCGTGTGGTTATTGATAGTGGATTTAGTCGTACCATGAAGTTTGATGCCAGTTCTGGATTATCACGTTTAGAGACTATTGATGTGACTTGTGATTCGGCAGATCAACGCGCTGGTAGAGCAGGACGTTTATCGCCTGGGAAATGTTATCGCATGTGGTCCAAGGCAACTCATAATCGATTGAGGCCTCATCGTGTACCAGAAATTGAGGAAGCTGACTTAACTTCCTTGGTATTAGATATGGCACAATGGGGCATTTCAAATATTTATTCGCTTGCGTGGATGAGTCCTCCTCCTAAGACGTCAATAGAGAAAGCATCCGATCTTCTTCATCAGCTAGAAGCTCTATCCGACCATAAAATTACGAAACATGGTAAAGAAATTCATCTCTTACCTTGTCATCCTCGATTGGCTCATATGTTGATAATGGCTAAGTTAGATGGTTTAGCTCCCTTAGCAACCGATGTGGCTGCTTTACTCGAAGAGCGTGATCCTCTAGATAAGTTGGTTGGGGTTGATATTAATCTTCGTATTGAAGCATTGCGCAGGTTTAGATCAGGAACGATTGTAAATAAAAAACTCATCCGAATTGAGAAAATAGCAAATCAATACCGACAGTTGTTAAAGGTTGAGGCTGATAATACATTTGTTAATCCTTTTGAAACGGGGTTGATGATTGTCCATGCCTATCCAGAACGTATTGCTCATGCTAAACCAGGAAATAATGCTCAATTTAAAATGGCTAATGGTAATATAGCATCCATAGGTCATAAAGACGATTTAGCACATGAGGCTTGGTTGGCTGTGGCTCACATTAATGCTCGTGAAAATATGGGCAAGATTTTTCTTGCTTCACCCATCAACCCTAAAGATTTGATGCCTCTGGTAAAAGAAAAAGAGGTGATTGAATGGGATACTAAAAAAGGTGGTTTTTTAGCCTTTAAAAATCTTTGTATTGGTAATTTGATTTTGCAAAGTAAACCAATGGATTTGGTTAGTAGTGAGTTGAAGGTGGAAGCTATTGCTAAGGTTATTGCCAAAGAAGGGGAGGGCTTACTCAATTTCGATGCTGACTTTGAACAATGGCAAAATAGGGTTCTGACCATGCGAACGTGGTATCCAAACGATAATTGGCCTGATGTTTCTACACCACAACTCTTGGCTACTAATCGTGACTGGTTGGCTCCTTTTCTGAATAACGTAAAGAAACCTGACGATCTAAAACGCATTAATATTTTAGAACTTTTACACTATCTTCTAGAGCCTAAAAAACAAAATCAGCTCAATACACTAGCTCCTGACAAAATTAAGGTGCCAAGTGGGTCTAATATAAAACTATTATATCGTCCTACTGGTGAGATTCCTGTTTTAGCAGTTCGTTTGCAGGAAGTATTTGGCTTGTTAGAGACTCCTTTTGTGAATGATGGCCTACAACCCGTTTTGATGCATTTGTTATCGCCTGGTTATAAGTTAGTACAGATAACTTCCGATTTAAAAAGTTTTTGGGCCAATGCTTATTTTGATGTGAAAAAAGAATTAAAAGCGAGATATCCCAAACACGAATGGCCTAGTAATCCTCTAGAAGCACTTCCAATACGAGGTGTTAAAAGAAAAGATACGTAAGGCTGATAATTCATTTTTTGGTTCGATAAGAAATGACTATTTTAGTGCTTTTAAAAATAAAGCCTAAAAACGCTTAAAAATAGTGTTTGATATAAACTAAATTAACATAATAAATGTCTGACGGAGAAAAAATTCTAAAAATTAACATCGAAGAGGAAATGAAATCAGCTTACATTGATTATTCAATGTCTGTGATTGTTTCTCGTGCTTTACCAGATGTACGTGATGGTATGAAACCGGTTCATCGTCGTGTGTTATTTGGAATGAATGAATTGGGAATGGCTTCGAATAAACCTTATAAGAAGTCAGCTAGAATAGTAGGAGAGGTGTTAGGTAAATTTCACCCTCATGGCGATTCTTCCGTTTATTTTGCCATGGTACGTATGGCTCAAGAATGGTCTTTACGTTATCCATTGGTTGATGGTCAAGGTAACTTTGGTTCTGTTGATGGTGATAGCCCTGCTGCCATGCGTTATACAGAGGCTAGAATGAACAAGTTAGCTGAAGAGATGCTACTTGATATTGACAAAAATACGGTTGATTTTCAATCTAACTTTGATGATTCATTACAGGAACCTACGGTTCTTCCAGCTCGAATTCCTAATTTATTGATAAATGGGGCATCTGGTATTGCCGTAGGAATGGCTACTAATATGCCACCTCACAATTTAAGTGATGTCATTTCGGCAACCTTAGCATATATTGATGACAACGAAGTAGAAATTGAAAAACTTATTGATATTGTTAAAGCTCCTGATTTCCCTACCGGTGGTAGTATTTATGGTTATCAAGGTGTAAAGGATGCATTTCTGACGGGTCGGGGGCGTGTGGTAGTGCGTGCTAAAACAGAAATTGAAACAGAAGCTAACGGTAAAGAAAAAATTATCATTAGCGAAATCCCTTATTTAGTTAACAAGGCTGAATTAATTATCAAAATAGCAGACCTGGTAAATGAAAAGAAAATTGAGGGTATTTCAAATGTTAACGATGAGTCGGATCGTGATGGTATGCGTATTGTTGTTGATTTAAAGCGTGATGCCATTGCAAATGTGGTGCTAAATCACTTATATAAATATACCGCTCTACAATCTTCATTTGGTGTTAATAATATTGCTCTAGTAAAAGGACGTCCTCAATTATTAAATCTTAAGCAATTAATCCAATATTTTGTAGAGCACCGACACGATGTGGTGACTCGTCGGACTCAATACGAATTGGAACAAGCTGAGAAAAGAGCTCATATTCTTGAAGGTTTAATTATCGCAAGTGATAATATTGACGAGGTAATCAAAATAATTAGAGCTGCTCAAACACCTGATGAGGCTAGAGAAAATTTGATGACTACGTTCAATTTGTCTGAGATTCAGGCTCGTGCGATTGTTGAAATGCGTCTAAGACAATTAACTGGACTGGAGCAGAGTAAATTACGTGATGAATACGATGCTCTGATGAAAGAGATTACTCGTTTGAAAGATATCTTGGCTAATATTGAATTAAGAATGGAACTTATTAAAAATGAGTTGATAGAGATTCAAGCTAAATATGGTGATTCACGAAGAACAGAGATCGTATATAGCTCCGAAGAGTTTAATCCTGAGGATTTTTATGCCGATGACGAAATGATTATTACCATCTCGCATTTAGGTTATATGAAACGTACAAATCTAACGGAGTTTAAAACTCAGAATAGAGGTGGTGTTGGCTCTAAAGGTTCAACAATAAGGGACGAAGATTTTATTGAGCATATGTATCCAGCATCAATGCACAACACGATGCTGTTCTTTACCACTAAAGGAAAGTGTTTCTGGCTAAAAGTGTACGAAATTCCAGAAGGTTCTAAAAATTCTAAAGGTAGAGCTATTCAAAATCTACTTAATATTGATCCAGACGATAAAGTGAAAGCTTTCATTAAAGTGAAAGGATTGAATGATGAAGCCTATGTTAGTAGTCATTACATCATTATGGGGACTAAAAATGGGACTATCAAAAAATCGTCACTTAAAGATTATAGTCGTCCTCGTCAAAATGGCGTAAATGCCATTACTATTAAAGATAATGATGAATTAATACAAGCTCGTTTAACTAATGGTAAAGCTGAGATATTGATGGCTTCACGCAGTGGTCGTGCCATTCGATTCAACGAAGAAATTGTTCGTTGCATTGGACGTACTGGAGCTGGGGTTCGTGGTATTTCTATCGATACCACTAAAGACGAAGTGGTTGGCATGATTTGTATTAAAAACATTGAAGAAGAGGATATTTTAGTTGTTTCTGAAAAGGGATTTGGTAAACGTTCAAAAGTAGAAGATTATAGAGTGACCAATCGCGGCGGTAAAGGTGTTAAAACCATGAAAATCACGGAGAAAACGGGTCAACTAATAGCCATCAAAAATGTAACGGATGATAATGACTTAATGATTATTAATCGTTCGGGTATCACTATTCGTTTGTCGGTGGATGAAATGCGTACCACAGGGCGTACTACTCAAGGGGTTCGTTTGATTAACTTGAGTAAGAAACAAGATGAGATTGCATCTATTGCTAAAGTACCAAGTGAAAAATTATTGGAAGGTGAAGAATTTATTCCTGAAGATGAAGATTCGGATGTAAATGATGTGGTTTCTGAGGGTGAACCAACTGATACCCAAGAGGAAAAGGATGATAAGATTAATGAATAAAAACTAAATGAACTATTAAAATTAGAAGAATGAAAAAGTTATCGTTATTAGTTATGCTTTTCGTTAGCATTACTGCTGTATTTGCGCAAAAAGGTAAAGTTTCGGCTGCTGCAAGTTATTTGCAGGCAAATGATTTTGAAACAGCAAAAAGCTCTATTGATGCTGCTTTAGTGCATGAGAAATCTATTGCTTGGCCAAAAACATATATGGTTGCTGCCAATGTATATACAGCCCTACAAAAGGCAGGTAAAGACACCTTGGGTTTAAGAAAAGCTGTGGATTTTTATTACAAAGCCATAGAGTTAGATAAAAAAGGTGATGAAAAAGGGAAGGGTATTAATAAGTATGAAAAAGAACTTAAAATTGAATTAACTTTTTTTAAACCAGAATTGATTAATGCAGGTGTTGAGGCTTTTAATGCTGAGAAATATGGTAATGCACTTTTTAGTTTTGAAAATGCTGCACTAATAGATGAGTTGGATATGTTTAAAAGTGCTAATGCACCTGCAGATACAGTAATTATTTATCACACCGCTTTGGCCGCTTACAATTTCAAAAATTGGAATAAAGCTGCTATTTACTTCGATAAAGCAATTGATTTAAATTATGGTGGTGGTGATGCTATCTTATTATTAAACTATGTGTATGAGCAATTGAATGATACTGTCAATATAGAAAGAAACCTTAAGAGAGGTTTTATGATGTATCCAGAGGATAATCGCATCATTACTAATTTGATACAGTATTATTTAGATAATAAAAAGAATGACGCGGCTCTTGAATACCTTAATACTGCTATTGAAAAAGATCCTAAAAATGCTTCTTTATTTTATGCAAGAGGTGTACTGTATGAAACTAGCAATAAAGACAAATCTATTGAAAACTATGAAGCTAGTTTAGTAGTAGATCCCTCGTTTTTTAATAGCTTATATAATATTGGAGTTATCTACTTTAATAAAGGCGTAGAGCAGCAGAAGGTTGCTAATGAAATGACGACATCTAAAAAATATGATGCTGCAATGGTTGTTGCTAATGACTATTGGAAAAAATCTCTTCCCTATATGGAAAGAGCTCATGAAGTTAAACCAACTGATTCTGCGGTGCTTGAAACTTTAAAAGGTTTATATTACCGCTTTGAGGATATGGCTAAGTATAATGTAGTTAAAGCTAAGATAGAGGCTTTGTAATATATTTTAATCTTGAATTATTAGGTGTCAGGAAATATTCTGACACCTTTTTTTATACCAATAAACAACATAATATCAATTATAGGACAAGAGGCTAAATTGAATTTTCCAACTTATTAGAAAAGCCTTCCTATTAAAAATTCTTGCGAAACTCTATTAATTCGCCATTTTTAAAGTAGGTATTACTTCCACCAGTATAATTTAGTTTTTTAAGATGTGTTTTGAGATGTTGAAAATAAAAACCATGTCCAATAATCAAACAGTCCTTATTATCAGCTTCTACTGTGCCCATAAATAGATCAATACGGTGTTGCGTTTCACATTTTATCTCTGGTTGACGTTTTATTCCCAAATACCATTGCAAACGTCCCATAAATAACCATAAACTAGTCGGTAGTCTAAAAGA
>QKIO01000234.1 GCA_003251015.1 Bacteroidales bacterium | reverse complement strand
ATGAGGTGGTTCTTTTATATCAAAAATTGTTTTGTACTACTAAAAACTAAATTAGGAATGGGTTAGTTTAGGATATTACACCCCTTCGAGTTACAATTGCCTTCCTTCTGCCTACATTCTTACTCCTTCCATCTACATTTCAACTGCTTCTACTTACAACGGTATAAATTGCTTATGCAGAGCTGTAACTGCGAGTGTAAGTTGTGTTTTATCAAACAGCATCCTTTTCAATACTATTTAAGAACGAAGGCAACACAATTAACAATACCGGCATGGCAATAAGTAAACCTCCAATAACGGCAATGGCTAATGATTGATGCATCTGTGCACCGCTTCCTATTCCTAGTGCCAATGGTAGAAGAGCCACAATGGCGCTTAGGGCAGTCATTAATTTGGGGCGCAAGCGTATGGAGATGGAATACACAATGGCATCTTGCACTTTCTCCCCTTTTTCGCGCTCTTGTGTGTATTGCAAATAGGTGAAAATGGCCGCTTCACCCACAATGCCAATAATCATGATTATGCCGATGTAACTCCCTACGTTTAGAGGCGCATTGAAGATGTACAACAATAAGGCACTGCCTGCTGGTGCCAATAGTATTAGGAAGATGAGCATCAAGGCTACTTTTAGCTTACGGTACAAGAATAATAAAATGATAAACACCAGAAAGATGGCCATCAACAATATTAAAAACAACTCGTTAAACGCTTGCTGCTGTTCTTTGTATGCTCCACCGTATTCTATATTCATGCCCTGTGGAAGTACAAGGTTTTCTTTTATGCTTGCTTGAATGGCTTTTAGTGTGCTTCCTAAATCGCGATTGTTTAAACGGGCTGTTATGTAGCCCACTTTTTTGAGGTTCTCACGGTTTATCTCGGCTACACCTCCCGTAACGTGTACCTCGGCAAAACGCTTTAGAGGTACCAAAGCACCACTGGGAAGAAAAATCTTGGTATTGGCAATCTGCTCGTAGCCATTTTTCTCGTAGTTGGGATACACCATTCTCACATCACAAAAACGCAGCTTCTCTTGTATCGAACCTACCACCATACCTCCGGTCTGAGTTTGTAGCTGCAATTGCAAATCACTAAGTGGAATCCCAAATTCTTTTAAATTGGCAAAATGTGGTTTCAGGGTGAATGAAGGGCCTGCAACCACAATGCCATCAAAAACATCGGCTGTACCCTCTACATTTTCAACCAAGGAAGCTATCTTTTTCGAGTAGGTTTGTATCTGCTGTTCATCATCGCCAAATAGTTTTATGGAAATGGGTTGCACCGAACTCATCAGGTCGCCCAGCATGTCCCCAATTACTTGTCCAAAATCCACAATCAGCGTGGGTAGTTTAGCTTCTATCTGACCACGAATGTTATCAATCACCGCTTGGGTACTTTCGCCACGCGTTGGTTTTAGCTTTATAAGGTAATCGCCTCGGTTGGGTTCGGTAATGAAAAAACCCATCTGGGTGCCGGTACGTCGCGAAAACGATTCTACCTCGGGCGTGTTTTCGATGATGCGATCCACCTGATCTAGCATGTCTTCAGTGGCATCTAGTGAGGTGCCGGCAGGACTGTCAAAATCTAACACAATGGCGCCTTCGTCCATCTCGGGCAAAAAACCCGAAGGTAGCTTGGGGAAGATAAGTGCCATGATGGCCAGCAATAGCAACGAAAATACCACACTAATGACCGGTCGTTTTACAAAAAACAATACCCATCCTTTTTTGTGTATGGTAACGGGTTTTAATTTTTTTTCTGATTGATTCCCAAAAAGAGTCATGTACACTACGGGTAGAATAATCCAACTCACAAAAAAGGAACAGATGAGCGTTATCATCATGGTGTTGGTCATAATCTGAAAATAGGCACCCGCCACGCCCGTCATAATGTAAAAAGGCAAGAATATAACCAAGGTACTTAGCGACGAACCAATCATGGCGGGTAACAAATAGGTCATTGCTTTTGGAATCAGTTCGCCGTAGGTCGATTCGGGATGCTCCTCGTGGGTGCGGTGAATTTGTTCCACCACCACCACGGCATCGTCTATAACCAAACCAATGGCGGCGGCAATAGCGCCCAAGGTCATAATGTTAAAATTATAACCGAACCAACGCATGAAAATAATGGTGAGAAGCAATGATATGGGCACCGTAATCAATAGTATTACACTGCTACGGAAGGAGCGTAAAAACAAGATGGTGATGAGGATGGCCAAAAATAAACCAATCCATAATACATCGCGGATGCTGTTGATGGCATCACCCACAAAATCGGCTTGGTTGTAGTAAGGTACTAGTTTAATGCCTTTGGGTAAGATGGTGTTATTAAGCTCTATTAAACGTTGCTCTAGCTGAATATTTATATCCGATAGGTTCGCCTCAGCCTGTTTCATGATGGCCACCAATGGTACATCTTTGCCGTTTGCTTTAATGTGCACGTATTCTAGCTGACCTGCAATTCGTACATCGGCCACATCTTTTAATACAATTTCACCTTGAGCCGAATTTTTAAGCACCGTATTTTCCAGCTCGTTTAAATTACGCATGGAAGCGTCGGTAATGGTAAGGTACAAGCGGTTATTCTCATTGGCATAACCCGCAGCTTCAATAAAATTTGCTTGCGAAAGAATGTCGTAAATAATGGTTGGTGTAAGTCCTAGCTGACTAAGTTTTTCTTGTTTTAATTGAACTTGGTATTCCTTATTTCGCCCCCCTGTGATGGCCACTTGCCGCACACCCACTATTTGCTCCAGATAGGGCTTCACGGTGTAGGTAGCGAGGGTTTTTAGTTCCACGGGAGAAAGCTTGCCTTCCAACGAGAACCCCGCCATGGGCAGTATGGAAGGATTCATCTTTTCCACTTCTATTTTCAGCGTCGCAGGCAGTTCGGAACGCACCGCGGTGATGGACGCTTCAATTTGTTGCTTAGCCAAATTAATGTCGGCATTCCAATTAAAAAAGGCTGATATTTCGCAGCTACCCCTCGAGGTGGTGCTTTGCAACAGTTCCAGGTTTTCGCTTTTTTTGATGGCTTCTTCCAATGGTTTGGTGATGCCAACAAGCATGTTTTCAATCGGTTGTTCGCCATAATCGGCTATTACCTTTATTTTCGGGAAGGTTACATTGGGCAGTAGCTCCACCTTCATTTTTGAGTAGGCAAAAAGTCCGGCTATAATAATGACGAAACCAACAATCGACAATGGGGTTTTGTACAACGAATAGAACTTATTTCTTTTCATATCCATTGGAATAAATGATGTTTACCAAGGCGCTATCCCTTAATCCGTAACCACCTTTTAGAATAATATTGTCCGATAAGTTTAAGGTTGGCTCAATAATCTCAATCAACGAATCGCTAACTTCGCCAACCACTACGGACACCTTCAAGGCCATGGAATCGGCATTTACTTTCAGCAACCAAAAACGAGTTAGTTCTTCATTGGAATACACCGAAGTTCTGGGCACAAAAACGCCGTTGAGGATGTTTCTGCTTTTCACCCGTACTTTCACATGCATGTTTTCTGTCAATCCTAGCGCAGACTCTGGCTTTACCAGATATTGACTTGTTTGCTCACTACTATTGGCAATGGGCAATGGCGCCCCAATCAAGCCGCTTATTACGTTGCCATTTGGTAACACGATGTCACAATCCGTATTTCTTATGTTTGAGTTGTTTTCTTCCAGAGGTATGGAAACCACAATACGCATGGAGGTTTCGCTAACAACGGTGGCCAGCAAATCGCCTTCTTGCACAAAATCGCCTTGTTGCACCAAAACCTGATCGATGACACCAGATGAAAATGAAAATACTGTATCGGCCATTTGGTACTCGCCACCTATTTTTGTTGATGAATGAATAAGCGCGGCTTCGCGGCTTATAATAACAAAAAGCGACTGTTTGGCATTGATTTTTGCACCGGTTAAAACAAAGTTTTTGAGCACGATGCCCGTTGCTTGCGCCCGTATTTGCAGATGCTGCGTAAATTGCGTCACACCCTGATAGTCATTGTAAATGGCCACATCCTTGCCAATGGGGTGGGTGATGCTTACGTCACTACGAACAAGGGTTTCTGTTTCGCCGTCGGCTACGGTTTGTTTACAGCCATAAAAGCCCATCAACACTATAACTGCAAGTAAAATAATGTTTAACTGTTTGAAGCTCCCCTGTTGCTTATTTTGGTTTGATGCCATAATGAACTGCATTAATTATTCCAGTAATTGTATTCTATAATAAGTTTATTGCGCTCAATTTTATGATTTTCTAAAGCCAATTTATTTTGATTAAACAGCTGTAAGAAATTGATGTATTCCATTATACCAACCTGAGCTTTTTGTAATTCGCTGTTGTAAATGTCTAATATCTCGCTGTATTCCTTTTGTAAGGTTAGTTCCTTATCAATGGAAGTACTCAACGATGCGATGGAGTGATGATAAGCTGCTTTTTGTTTTTGCACCTCAAATTGTCTCAGCTCTTTTTCGCGATGGGCTTGATCCATTAATATAATTTGTTGGTTCTGGTTAATCTGTTTTTGACGTCCATCAAACAAAGTATAACTAAATACCACACCTGCACTTATGCCTATATGGTTGCCCATATAGGGTATCGAAGTAGAATTTAAACCCGTGTTGGCATACAATCGCACTTGTGGTTTGTATTGGTTTTCAAATACTTTTTGTTGGAGGAGGGCCGCCAAGCTGTCTTGAACAAAACATTGTAGGAAAATAGAACTATCCATCTTTGATGGTGATATTTCAGGTTCGAAATAAGCTAGTTTCTGCATGGTGGTATCTGAGATGCCACACGTAGTTTTAAGCTGATTTATCTTTAGCTTAAACTGAATTTCACTGTTTTGAAGAGTGAGCGAGTCGGACATATAAGCTGTCTTTAAAATCCGGTAATCAACATAACGGTACAATCCATGGTTCATCAAGGCCTTGGTGATATCTATTTCTTGTTTGAGTAGTATTAAGTTGGCCTCTAGTATACTGTATTCGAGCTGAGCGCCCAAGGCATCCATGTATTGCAGGGCAAGGGAGTGCTTTAATTCAACAATAAGTGAATTGATTCTAGTGTCAATTTTAGTTACCTCTAAATCGTTTTGTTTTATAAGGTTATTGATTTGTTTGTAGTTGAATATGGGCATTTCGGCATTGAGCAATAACGAATACAAGCCACCATTGGTAACGCCAAGGTCATAACCAATGGCGGTTGGTTTGGGGTCGTTAGATACAAATTGGCCATTGTTATTAAAATAAGGAGCAAGCAATACCTCTGAACTGATGTATGATTTTGGAGCGCCATATACCGCTTTAATTTTTGGCACTTCCAATTGTAAATAGTTGCGTGAGGCAGTAAGCATTACTAAGTCGCGACTTTGTTGCTTAGCCTGTTCCAATAAATCAGAGAAAGTAATTTGAGCATCTACTTCATTTCCGATGAAAAGGAGTAGGATTAATAGTTTTATGAGTGCGAAAATCTTATTCATAACAACCCAACACGTTTTAATTGTACCCACCAAAGCTGCAATTAATATTTTAGAATTTAGCTTGTTTACACCAACAATTGGTGTGTCTCAATTATTTCTAGCTGCACACCTCCCGAAATCAACAAGACTGAGTGGCGGCACTGGTGCTAGAAACAGTTCTGTGTTAATGTAGAATTAGGGTGGCATCACAGCAATTAATAAGTCCAGAGGCGTTAATAGAGCCAGTACCTATATGTAACTGCTACGGGTGATAGCTTTTTGATGATAGATGTATCATTTCCCGTAGTGCAGCCTCTTCTGTGGAATTAGCTTCTTCGGCTAAAGAAATGGCTTATGAGTCAACTAAAACAATTAGTATCTTTCTTTTAGATTAATGATCAAGCTAAGGGTAAAGTGGTTTTTTAAATTCTGTCTGCATATTTAGCGTACCTCCAACAACAAACCCAAATAAAATAGGTTGGGTTTGTTGTTTGAGGTACGCTTTTCTAAACATTTGTTAATGTTTATGGTCATCAAAATAGGCATGTTCAAAGGTGTGCAGTGTATCCCTTAGTTTTTGTACATAACTTAAATCGGTTGTTTGTTTGCATTTCATGGCATACACCGATAGTTGATGTAGTAATACAAGCTGGTTGGTATAAGCTGCGTATGCTTTCTCATCAGCTACATCTTTTATTTTAATACGTTGATGAAGGAAATACTCACTCACAATGTCCTGTATTTTTTTTGCATGCTCTTCTTTATTCATCACCCATCGCACCATTTGATTGTAGTCAACTGTTTTGGATTTTGATAGTTCAGTAATCTCTTTCATTGATTTTTCAATGGTAGTGATGTGCTCGTAAATAAGTACTACCCGCGTAGAATCATCGTAAATTCCACATGGTATTTCGCAGTGGGCAAAACTGTTTTGGGTGAAAAGACCCAGCGTAAAAAGGAGTGCAAGAGAATTGATAAGTGTTTTCATAGTCTTATTTGTTAAGTTATATTAATCTAACAATGATAGTGGTTAAGTGTTGTAA
>QKIO01000353.1 GCA_003251015.1 Bacteroidales bacterium | reverse complement strand
TGAGAATAACCTTAAATAGTTTAAAATACCTTCACGCGAGAAAAAGAAAAAGTATTTAGATAATCTATGGAGAACAATTCAAACAGAAATATTTGGATAGAATATTTACGAATGGCATTTACAATATTATAGTATGAGGGTTCACGAATATAGTGGCTTCATGTCATTAAAAAGCTCTGTTAACTATAGCCAATCATCAATGGGTTGTAGATTTGTTTTCTGGTTTATAAAGGCATTAAAAAAAGGCTGTTTCTTACTAAGAAACAGCCTTTTTGTATAATACAATCGTTTAGTAATTAGTTTCTTGAATCTCAAAATACGATTGAGGGTGTAAACTGAATATATCCACAATTACGGCATTTCCAGCTTATTTTACCGTTGTGTTCAAATACTTTCCCTTCTTCTAAGTTCTTGTATAACTTGCGGTAACGCGCTTCGTGAGCGGCTTCAACTTTAGCAATTAACTTAAAGGCTACTGCTATTTCCTTAAAACCTTCTTCTTCAGCTATGCGCGCAAATTCCGGATATAACTCAGTCCATTCTTCATTTTCGCCATCTGCAGCTGCTTTTAAATTTTCAAGTGTCGTACCAATAATTCCAGCTGGATAAGTGGCTGTGATTTCAACAGGCCCTCCTTCTAGAAATTTAAAAAAACGTTTCGCGTGTTCTTTTTCGTTAAGAGCTGTCTCTTCAAAAAGGGAAGCTATTTGCTCTAAACCTTCTTTTTTAGCTTGCTTAGCATAATAGTCGTAACGCATGCGCGCTTGTGATTCGCCAGCAAAGGCTTTTAATAAGTTTTGCTCTGTCTTTGTTCCTTTTAAACTGTTCATTTTGTGCGGTATTTATATTGGTTTCTACTATTTCTAATCTTCTAAGGCCTCAAACATTGATTTGAGTGATCCGCACGTTGGGCATGTCCAATCATCGGGTAAATCCTCAAAAGAGGTACCTGCCTTAATGCCATTTTCTACATCACCCACGGCAGGGTCATAGATATACCCACAGGCTAAACAAACGTATTTGTTACTAGTAGGGGAAATTTTAGTTTCATGGTCTTTTAGTTTGCTTTTATCAATGTAGGTGGGAGCATTTTTGGGAGCTGAACCTTTTTTAACATCCCTGTAATAGGCGTAGGTTAATGGTTCGGCATCTTTATCCAATAATTCGTTTTCAATTATTTCACCAATAAAAAGGAGATGACTGCCTGTATCAACCACTTGTTTAACTCGGCAATCAAACCAGGCAATACAATCTTGTGTCAATACAGGAGTTGATGCCTTACTGTAAATAAACTCAGCCTTCTCAAATTTATTAATATCTGTTCCACTTTTATACCCAAATAAACCGATGATATCCGCTTTGCTGGCTTGATTTAGTATCGATATAGAAAACTGGCCACTTCTCTCTATGAGATGGCATGTGAAATTGTTTTTGTTACAACTTATGGCTATTTGTGGTGGCTCTGACGTAACTTGAAAGGCTGTGTTGGCTACGTATCCGCTTTTTATTCCTTCATGTTCTGAAGAAATAACATACAAACCGTACGATATTTTAAAAAAAGCATCAAAATTCATATCATATAGGTGTTGATGGTTCGAAACTCTAAATATACTGGATTATCAATTTGTTTAAAACTGAATTGATAGGATAAATCGTCTTTTGTTCTAATTTGTAATTGGTTTAAATAATCATTGTAACTCAAAAAAAATGGCTTTAACTTAAGTAGAAAGTAAGGATATACCCTAAATATTTAATTACTTCGCATTTTGTTACTTTAAGTTAAACTGTTTTTAGGTCTTGATAGGGATGATGAGCTATAATAACGTATCGTTTCTCCTAAGTGAACCAATAAACTCGCTTAGTTATTATTAGGATGTCACCTAATAACTTGTATTTAGTTGTATGAATAAAATAGTAGATAAAGAATTCTTTTCCGATAAAGTAGTGCGTATTGAAGTGGAAGCACCACGTATTGCTAAAGCTCGTAAAGCGGGTCATTTTGTGATTGTGAAATTGGATGAAAAAGGGGAACGTATTCCTTTAACAATAGCTTCTGCTGACATTGTTAAGGGTACGATTACTTTAGTAGTTCAAACAGTTGGTGTTACTTCGCGTCGATTGGCTGCCTTAAATATTGGGGATTCAATACGTGATTTAGTAGGTCCATTGGGTGAGGCTACTCACATCGAAAAGGTGGGTACTGTGCTTGCATGTGGAGGTGGGGTAGGCGTTGCTCCTCTGTTGCCTATCGTTGAGGCTTTAAAAAAAGCTGGCAACCGTGTTATTACTGTATTAGCAGCTCGAAGTAAGGATTTAATTATTCTTGAAGATCAAATGCGTGCTTATTCTGATGAGTTAATAATAATGACTGATGACGGTTCTTATGGCCAAAAAGGTTTAGTAACCGATGGAATGTCTAAAATTATGGAGCGTGAAACGGTGCATTTATCTGTGGTAATTGGACCTGCTGTGATGATGAAATTTGCCTCTTTAACAACTAAAAAATATAACGTACCTACTTATGCCAGCCTCAATACCATTATGGTGGATGGCACTGGTATGTGTGGTGCTTGTCGTGTGACAGTAGGTGGTAAAACAAAATTTGTTTGTATTGACGGTCCTGAATTTGATGCTCATCAAGTTGATTTTGATGAAATGTTACTCCGTTTAAATGCCTATAAAGAAGTAGAATTAAAGTCGGAATCGGATTACTTAAACGCTAAGATATAGTATATTATGAGTGGTTTAAATGAATATTTAAAAACTGAACGAGAACAGTCTTGGCGAGTAGAATTACGTAAGCAGATTAAAAGTAAGGATCGCACGTCTCTTAATAGGGTTCATATGAATGAGGTGGCTGCATCAAAACGCATCCAATCATACATTGAAGTAAATAGTGGTTTAACGCTTACACAAGCTCAGGAGGAGGCTAAACGTTGTTTAGATTGTATAGATCCAACTTGTATTAGTGGTTGTCCTGTTGAAATAAATATCCCAAAATTTATTAAGCGTATTGAGCAAGGTAACTTCCTAGAAGCTGCTAAAGTGCTTAAACAAACCAGTGCTTTGCCTGCTGTTTGTGGTCGTGTTTGTCCTCAAGAAAAACAATGTGAAGCTAAGTGTTTTTATCAAGTAAAACTAAATAAAGAGTCTGTTGCGATTGGTCATCTAGAGCGTTTTGCAGCCGATTTTGAAAGAGAGGCGGGCGTGATGTCGGTGCCAGAGGTTGCGGCTTCTAATGGCATTAAAGTGGCCGTGATTGGTAGTGGCCCCGCTGGTTTAACGTTCTCGGGCGATATGGCTAAGTTGGGGTATGACGTAACTGTTTTTGAGGCGCTTCACGAAATTGGTGGCGTTTTAAAATATGGTATTCCTGAGTTTCGTTTGCCCAATGCTATTGTAGATGTTGAAATTGATATCCTTCGTAAGATGGGTGTCTCATTTGAAACAAACTTTATTGTTGGCCGAACAGCTTCTATGGAAGATTTAAAAGCTGAGGGGTTTAAAGCATTTTTTACGGGTAGTGGTGCTGGCTTACCTCGTTTTATGGATATCCCTGGCGAAAACTACATCGGTATATTAAGTTCTAACGAATATTTAACCCGCGTTAATTTGATGGATGCGGCTAACGTAAATACCGACACCCCAATACTAAAAGGTCAAAATGTGGTGGTTGTGGGTGGCGGCAATACAGCTATGGATTCGGTTCGTACAGCCAAACGTCTGGGAGCTAAAAGGGCAATGATTGTTTACCGTCGTTCGATGGAGGAGATGCCGGCTCGTTTAGAGGAAATTAAACATGCTCAAGAGGAAGGAATAGAGTTCCTTACCTTAACGAATCCGATTGCTTATTTTGCCGACGATAAAGGACGGGTAAACAGAATGACTGTTCAAAAGATGGAACTTGGTGAACCTGATGCTTCGGGTCGTAGGTCTCCTGTGCCAATGGAAGGTTCTGAATATGATTTAGTCGTTGATTCTGTAGTAGTTAGTGTGGGTGTATCGCCCAATCCTCTAATACCAAGCTCTTTGCCTCAGCTCAAAACAACTCGCTGGGGAACTATTGTGGTGGATGAAGATAGTCTTCAGACCTCTATCCCTGAAATGTTTGCTGGTGGCGATATTGTTAGGGGAGGAGCCACTGTAATATTGGCCATGGGCGATGGTCGTAGAGCAGCTGCAGCCATGCATCAGTATTTAACACACGAAAATTAAATCGGGTGTTGGTGTTGTGGTCATAATTCTGTTTTCAATACATTTAGTATCTTAATTAAGTGTTAGTTATGAAAAATTTAAAATCTACCTATTTAGGTATTTCTATAAAAAACCCTTTAGTGATTGGCAGCTCAGGTTTGTCATCTACGGTAATGGGTGTTAAAAGTTTAGCCGATGCTGGTGCAGCTGCTGTGGTTCTAAAATCTATTTTTGAAGAAGAGATTACTGCGGAAGCCAAGGCCACCTTGCAAAGTCAATTGGGGACTGATCAAAACAACATGGAGTTTTTTGATTATTACGATTATCAGGTGAAAAGTGATGTGTTAGATAAGTACCTCACTCTTATTACTGAGGCTAAAGCAGCTGTTGATATTCCGATTATTGCAAGTATTAATTGTGCTAGTTATAACGAGTGGGTGAGTTATGCCAAACGCATCGAAAAAGCGGGTGCTGATGGTATCGAATTAAATATATTTAAACTTCCCTTTGACAAAGCATCTACTGCGCAGGAGTTAGAAGATACTTATTTTACCATCGTACGTAAGTTACGTGAGCAAGTAAGTATTCCTGTAGGAATAAAAATGTCTTCTTACTTTACCAATTTAGGAAGTGTTATCCATCGCTTGTCAAATACGGGTGTAAATGGATTGATTTTATTTAATCGTTATACGTCTTTAGATTTTGATATTGAAAACGATCAAGTTGTTTCTGGTCATATCTATTCAGATAAAAACGATTATGTGTTACCCATGCGCTGGATCGCTGTTGCCTCTCAAGGTGCTGATTGTGATTTAATTGCATCTACTGGTGTGCATGATTATCGAACCTTGGTGAAAATGATTATGGCTGGCGCTGCGAGCGTTCAGATTGTTTCGGCAGTTTACAAAGAAGGACCCGAGGTTATTTTGTGGATGCTTAAAGAACTTGAGTCGTGGATGGAGAAACGTGGTTTTGATTCGATCAGTGATTTTAAAGGTAAAATGAGTCAAGGTTTAGCTGATAATCCAGAAGTCTTTGAACGTGTGCAGTTTATGCGTTATTTCTCTGATCATACTACCATTAAATAAGTTTTTTTGATAATTACTGTATCTTTCATTATATCAGTTTTTTGTATTGATATAATGTGTCTTGTTGAGTTATTTTATTTGTTTATTTAATGTTTTTTTCTACCTTTGCGCCTTGATTGTCAAAAACCTTTTAAAAATTAAGGAAATATGTTAAATCGTTATGAAACCGTTTTCATTTTAACTCCCGTTTTGTCTGATGTACAGATGAAGGAAGCGGTCGACAAACTTAAAGCATTGGTTGTCGAAAATGGAGGTGAAATGGTAAATGAAGAAAATTGGGGCTTACGTAAATTAGCTTACCCAATTCAGAAAAAATCGACTGGTTTTTACCACCTATTCGAATTTAATGCAGAGCCTAGCTTTATAGAGAAGTTAGAAGTAGCTTATCGTCGTGATGAACGAGTGATTCGCTTTTTGTCTTTCAAACTAGACAAGTATGCAGTATTGTATAGTGAAAAAAGAAAGAAAAACAAAAAAGAAGTAAAGGAGAACTAAATCATGGCACAGAATCAATCAGAAATCAGATATCTAACGCCTCCATCGGTAGAGATTAAGAAAAAGAAGTACTGTCGTTTCAAAAAGAACAAAATCAAATTTGTGGATTATAAAGATCCAGAATTCTTGAAGAAGTTCTTAAATGAGCAAGGTAAGATTTTACCTCGTCGTTTAACTGGAACATCTTTGAAATATCAAAGAAAAGTATCTCAAGCTGTTAAACGCGCTCGTCATTTGGCCTTGTTGCCATACGTAACCGATTTAATGAAATAATTAAAAAAGGAGGATTTACGATGGAAGTAATATTGAAAGAAGATATTAATAATCTTGGTCACACGAATGATATTGTTACTGTAAAAAATGGTTACGGTCGCAATTATTTAATTCCTCAAGGAATGGCTGATCTAGCTACTCCTTCTGCCAAGAAAGTGCATGCAGAAAACCTTAAGCAAAGAGCTCATAAGGAAGAAAAAATCAAAGCAGAAGCTGAAAAATTAGCTGAAACATTAAATGGTAAAACATTTACTGTGGGTGCTAAATCTAGCTCTACTGGTAAGATTTTTGGATCTGTTAATACAATTCAAATTGCAGAGGTTTTAACCAAAAGTGGTTTTGCCGTAGACCGCAAAAACATCACACTTGCTGATGATGTAAAAGAGTTAGGTAATTATAAAGCTACTGTTAAATTACATCGCGAGGTGAAAGTTGAAATCACTATCGAAGTAATTGCAGAGTAAATTTTATTAATAATTTCGGATAGATTATAAATAAAATACATTTTCAAACAAACAGATAAACCATCGAGGGGACTTGATGGTTTTTTCGTTTTTATTATTGAACAAAAAAAGGCTAACATCAAATGTTAGCCCTCTTAATTAGTGTTTATACTAATTTATTTAGTCGCAATAGTTTCTATCTCCACCAATACACCCAAAGGTAACTCACGCACAGCAAAGGCTGCTCTAGCTGGAGGATTAACCTTGTAATAACTACCATATACCTCATTCATGGCTTTAAAATTAGCCATGTCGCTTAATAAACAGGTAGACTTAACCACTTCATCAAACGCATACCCTGCTTCGTGTAATATAGCCTCAATATTTTTCATCACCTGT
>QKIO01000045.1 GCA_003251015.1 Bacteroidales bacterium | reverse complement strand
ACTATTCATTTTATTCTAAATCAAGATGTTTTATTTCGCAGGATGGGTACGTTCTATAAGCACCTTCACATAAACACTTCTACCTAATAATCTGTACTTGCATTACCAAAGATTTTAAAATTATAGGTTACTGTAAAAATAGGCTGTCCTACTACCGACATCTTATACCCCTTCACTTGACCTTCTTCGGTGCGGAAGAATACCGAATATGGATTTTTACGGCCGAGTATATTATATACCGAAAAAGTCCACGAACTATGATTCTTCTTTTTATTTATCAAACTACCGTTTAAAGTTGCAGCAAGATCAAGGCGTATATAATTATCCATACGTAACGAGTTACGATCTGAGTAATAAACCAAGTCGGACTCTTGGAATTGAAAATATGCCAATGGCCCAGTGTATGGTCGTCCAGTGCTATAGAAGAAATTACTTGAGATGTTAAAACGACGCCCCATCTTATAATTACAAACCACTTTAAAATCATTGGGTTTATCATAGTTTGCAGGAAAGTAATCACCTCCATTTACTTTATCTTCATCAAAGACCCCATCTATTTTATGAAAGATACGTGAATACGTATAATTCACCCATCCTGTTAGGTCTCCTGTTTTCTTTTCAATCATAAATTCTGCACCATAGGCTTTGCCAATACCATTTATAACATCTGTTTCTAAGTGTTCATTCATTACTAACCGCGCACCACCCTTGTAGTCGAGGATGTTAGTTAGTTTTTTAAAATAGGTTTCGGCTGAGAATTCATATTTCTTTTTATTAATATTTTGATAGAAACCTATCGATATTTGATCGCTTTGCTGAGGTTTTATGTATTGATCACTTAACTTCCATATGTCAGTAGGTGTCATAGCAGCCGTGTTAGACATCATTTGGATGTACTGATACATGCGACTAAGACCCACCTTAATAGAGTTGCTACCACTTAGGCGAATGTTAGATGCTAAACGAAACTCAGGACCAGCATAAAACTGATACGTTTCTTTGTTGTAAGTGGTGGTTCCCGAAATCGTTTCTAAGTTGCGTGGTTGACCAGCCTCGTAGTTGTTTTGAGTTTTGGGGCCAAATGCATTATAAAACGTGTATCTTAATCCTGCAGATAACGACATAAAATAAGACAATTCAAATTCATCACTCAGGTACAAGGCCGACTCAAGAGCTTGTTCAGACTCCAACTCTTTGGGCAACACACTAGACTTGTCTCCTAATGGCATTTGTTTGCCAGGATCTAGGTTGTACATAATCGAACTAGCACCAAATTCTATTTTATGTTTGATGTCGGTTAGGTACACAAAGTCAGCTTTTGCAATCGATTGATTGAGTTGATAATCCACTTGATTCATCGATACAGGGTCGTACCGTGATTGAGAGCTATAATCGTAATTACTTATAGTGCCAGAGAAGGTAGAGTACAAATGAGTATTAAACGTATGCTTCAATTTGATGGTTGAAGCTAAGGTGTTGTACTCAAAAGCATCTTCTGAATAATAATCAAAGGCATCATGGCTATAATATCCCATAATGTTTAAGGTGTTTTTGGGATTTAGTTTAAATGTGAAATTACCTTGCACATCATAAAAACCCGCAGAACTACCTTGTAATTTAGGGTCGTCTAATATTTTAAGTACCCAGTCTGAATAAGTGCTACGAACACCGATGGCAAATGAACTCTTTTCTTTTTGAATAGGGCCGTCGGCACTTAAACGGAGAAAAACAGGACTAATACCTCCAGAAACATTAGTTTTCTTTGCATCTCCTTCTTTTAATGTAATATTCATTACTGATGACACACGTCCTCCATACTTAGCAGGAACACCACTCTTGTATAGCGTTATGTCTTCAATCACATCGGCATTAAAGCCCGAAAAGAAACCAAAAAAGTGGGATGTGTTCATGATAGGTGCATCACCCAAGAGCATTAAATTCTGATCAGTACCACCACCTCGTACGTTATACCCTCCAGAGGCTTCACCCACAGATTGTACACCTGGTAGTAATAAGGTACTCTTGACTACGTCAGCCTCGCCAAAGCCCATGGGCAACTGTTTAAGTGTTTTCATAGATAATTTTTCTACGCCCATTTGTAAGTTGCGAACGTCATCATCCCCTTTGGCTGTTACAACGACCTCATTTAACGAAGTTGTCTTTTCGGCCAGTAACACATTTAAGTCGCCATCAGAATAAACCACAACATTTCGCCAAGTGGTTTCCATGCCCATCGATCGATATTCAATCTTATACTGTCCTTTGGGCAATGGTAAGCTATAGTAGCCGTCTATGTTTGAGGCCACTCCAAGCTTTAGTTTTTCAACATAAACTACAACGCCCACAATGGGTTGTCCTGATGATACATCACTTATGTAACCACGAACGTTAGCTATTGAGGCTGTTAAGCTCTGGTTAGGATTGCCAATGCGAAATAGCTGATATTCATTGTTTACCACTCGCTCTTCTTTGTATTTGGCTTGTTGAGGTGCCTGATAAACAATTGTATCTGCTAATACAGCCTGTGTGCTTGCCAAATAAGAACGATAGGTATCTGCATAGTTCGTTTTTATCAGATAATCTTTGGTAAACACCACATTACTTTCAACAACAGCAAATGATAAGTTGGTGCCGGCACACAGTTGTCCTAAGATATGACTCAATGATTTTGCATCAGCATTTACACTCACGCGTAAAGAATCACACCACACCGGATTATAGAAATAATTATATGCACTTACTTGTCGTAATTCATTGATCACATCAACAAAAGGCACGTTGTCCTTATGAACAGTAAATACTTCGTTCTGCGAAAATGCGTCAACAGTTAGCATCAATGTCAACAATAAAACACTTATTATAATCTTCATTTTAATTCTATTGTAATGATTGAGCATAACGAACTAAATCGATCAACTGATAATTTGACAATAACTGATACGAACATCCATAACTATTTAATTTGCCTTTTATGGATTTAACTTGCTTGGGGAATAGTGCTATAAATTCCTTTTTCTTATTGATAATATAATAGGAACTATTCTTTTTCAAAAATCTCTGAACACCTAGGTTATATACCTTGTGACTGTCTTTATAAGTAATCTTTGACGTGTGTTGTAATAAACACGTTATTTCTCCGCTATCTAAAACCTCGTAGTAACCATTTTTCATTACAGTCGTATCCACACCTTCAAAATGAAGATTCGTAAATGTATATTTGTCATTTCGAAACGTAATGTTAAATGAATCGACAAGTGCTTTTTCTACTTGGATATATGGATAAGATTTCGTGCTACTCACAATCAATTCATCCGTATTGACATCATAGATCAAACTGATTCCCTTGTAACCAACACCTTGTATAAACACATCGCCCACACCACTTTTTGAATTTAAAAATGGATTTGGGTAACCAGCTGAATAATAGAGTTTATACTCTCGTCCTGTTAAATAGCGATTATTATCAGCTTGTTTGCCTAAATGTACTTGTATCATTTCTTGAGGACTAATCGCATACGACCTCCCATCTTTTATTAAAACACCGCTTTGTTTTTGGCTGGTATTTTGAGCTGTAAGCGAAAAGCCAAGCATTGCGTAAGCCAACAATAAAGAACTTAAATATAATTTCATTAATCAACATTTTGAACAAATATAACAAAAACTACAATTCCAGTACCACTCTATTGAATAAAAGATATGTTAATTACCGATAGTTGTTATATTTGTAAAACATTAAAACAATTTAACAATGAAGATTCTTTATTATTTTGCGTTTTGCTTATTGATTCTTTCTACCAATGCGTGCCTCGACCCAGCAGAAGCAACCATAGGCACCTACGCCGACTTATTGGTAGTGGATGGACTTATTACCAATAATAACGAAAGTTTTACCATAAAAATAGGACGTACATCAAATGATACCAACCAAGATTTTAAGCCAGAAGTGAAATGTGAGGTTAGCATAACTGATGATTTGAAGAATGAGTTTTTTTTAACAGAAAAAGAACCTGGACTTTATAGTACAGATCAAAACACTTTTGTTACCCAGATAGGTAGGCGTTATCAGCTTCATATAAGAACATCATCAGGAAAAATTTATCAATCAGATGCCTGTTTATTAAACGAGCCTTTAGATATTACCGATGTGTATTACCAAAAAGAAAAGGACGTAGACAGCGAAAGTGGTCAGGAGTCTGAGGGTTTAGCTTTTTATGTAAACACAGCTCCTAGAGCTGATTGTTATTTAAGATGGAGTTATAAAGAAGACTGGAAATTTATTGTGCCTTATCCAGTGCGTTATTACGTTTCTCCAGACAAACAGCTACACCCAATTGAACCTGTTGTAAATGAAGTATGCTGGAGGGCTAATGTGTTTAATAATATAAATATACATTACATTAACACACAAGGAAGTACAAGCGCAGATGGCAAAAAACTCTACTTTAAATCGTATTACGACACCGATCGTTTTGAGTTTAGATATAGTGTGTTAGTGAGGCAATACACCATTAATAAAGAAGAATATAACTTTTGGAATAAAATTAAGGATACTAATTACGACAGCGGTAATCTTTTTGGAAATCAACCCTACAGTATTGTTAGTAATATTCATAACATCAACGACAAAGGAGAACCTATCCTCGGCTTTTTTCAAGTAGCAAGCTTTAGAGAGAAACGCATTTACATCAACCAAGATGATCTTAAAAACTACGGTTTTAAGCCAAAACAATCTGGCTGTAGTCCTTATGAGGTTCTTTTTGAAACCAACCCATACCTAAATCTCGATATATATAGTTCTTACAAATTATATGTGGGAAGTGGAAATTATTCTTTTATTTATCCCCTATACACTCCTCAAGGTGCTATTTTTGGTATTAAATTAACCTCGCTAGAATGTGCAGATTGCGTAAAAGCAGGAGGGGTATTAAATGCACCTAGTTTTTGGGTAGAAGAGTAAAACAACTGATTATAAACTTTAGCAATCAAAATTTGAAATAGAACCTAGTTATGAAAATCCTAACCTATCTTGTTATAAGTTTATTACTTTTATTTACCAATGCGTGCCTCGACCCAGCAGATACAACCATAGGTGATTATGCCGATTTGTTGGTGGTAGATGGACTTATCACGAACCAATGTAAAAGTTTTACCATTAAAATAGGACGCTCATCAGACAATACCAATCAGGGCTTTAAACCCGAAACGTTATGTGTGGTTAGCATAACCGACGATTTACATAACGAGAACACCCTTACCGAAAAAGAACCGGGCTGTTATTACACAGATGAAAATACCTTTTCTACAGAGACGGGGAGAAGTTACCAGCTCCATATCACCACCTCTTCAGGCAAAATATATCAATCAGATGTCTGTTTGTTAAACGAGCCTTTAGATATTTACGATGTGTATTACCAAAAAGAAAAGGACGTAGACAGCGAAAGTGGTCAGGAGTCTGAGGGTTTAGCTTTTTATGTAAATACAGCCTCCCGAGCCGATTGTTACCTGAAATGGAATTTTAAAGAAGACTGGAGTTTTAAAGTGCCTTACCCAGTGCGTAGTTACGTTGCGCCAGATAATTACACGTATCATGTTTGGCCTGTGGTGAATGAAAAGTGTTGGAGATCCAATGATGTTAACAACATCAACATCCATCACACGACTAACTTAGGAAATGTAGATGGCAAGAAACTCTTTTTTAAATCGTATTACGACACCGACCGTTTTGAACTTAGATATACCGTGTTGGTAACACAATACACCATTAGTAAAGAAGAGCATACCTTTTGGAGCAGAATAAAGGATAGCAACTATGATAATGGAAATATTTTTGGAAAACAGCCCTATAGCATTGTGAGTAATATTCATAACATTCACGATAACGAAGAGCCCGTTTTAGGCTTTTTTCAAGTAGCTGGCTATAGCGATAAACGAATTTACATCAACCACAAAGACCTTGATCGTTTTAGTTTTACAACTAAAGTGTCACCATGCCCGCTTTATGATAAAGAATATTTGTCTAATAAAAGCTTTTACGACTTCTCCCAATGGCTTAATAGTCAGGGTAAGTATACTTTTTTATACATTATTGAAAGTAACATTTATAAGGAACCGCATTATAGATCAACCACACCTGAGTGTGCAGATTGCGTAAAAGCAGGAGGGGTATCTAAAGCACCTAGTTTTTGGGTAGAAGAGTAATAAAAAGAATATTATGTGTAAAAAAACAAACGTTTTAATTGTAACAATACTAATTTGTGTTGGACTAAGTAGAATTGCTTATGGTCAAGAGAACTTAACTTTACGCACAGACAGAGATGTTTATGTAGCGGGAGAGGTAGTGTGGTTGTCCACTAGCATAGAGAGCGCGGTGTCCACTGTAAGCAAAGTTATTTATGTAGAATTACTCAATGGCAATAATGTACCTATTCAACAGGTCAAAGCACTGGTGAGTAATGGCGTTGCTAATACTCAATTTACCATTCCAGACACCCTGGCCACTGGTAATTATCAGGTGAGAGCTTATACCAAATGGATGCAGAATTTTAGCGCCACCTTCTTTGAGCACAAAACAATAAC
>QKIO01000117.1 GCA_003251015.1 Bacteroidales bacterium | reverse complement strand
TTAGGTCAAGGTTCGTCCCATTTTGATGGGGTATATTTCGTACTTTGTATTTTAACTATTAGTTTTTATTGTTATGAAAGGTATATCCGATGCTCCACTCTAGTATATCAGCCACCGCATTATGAGCTTTTACGGTTACCCCTGCATGGCAATGTTCGGCAAATTGGTACCTAAAACCAATGCGTTCATAATAAGGAACTAGTTCGCCATTTTCAAAATTACGGTGTAGGTAGACCGCAAGACCTATAGGTACATATAATCTTTTGGTGAGTACCCACTCCCAAGATCCAACTACTGAATAAGAAATCGATTTTGAAAAAGCAGATTGGTCTGATGTGTTACGTAATTCCGATTTTTCAGCATAAACCACATCTAAACCTAACCCCAAACGATATTTATAGCTAACCTGTTTAAGGTGGTTGACACTGAGTTCAATCTTAAGGTAATTTGGGTTATTAATGTTATAATTTTTACGGGCTCCAGAGAGTGTTATGTTGGTGCGATAATGATTTAAGTAAGGCTTTAACGGTTGTTTTGAAGCCATTACATCTTCTTGATTTAATCGATAATTTAAACCAACAGTTAGAGGTATAAGGTTGATACCGGCATTAGGTAATTCGTAGGCTCCATTTGAGAAGTGTTTAAAACCAACGGTTGCGTTTGCTACCCATCTACTATTAAAGCGATAGTTCATCAATAAACCTAGATGTACGTAACAATTAACGGGCGAGCCTATATATCTATTCATTGGATTAGAAATAGAATCATAGGGGTTGAAATTATAAGCTAGTCCAAAAGCGGCCGAATAGGCAAATGTCAGTTTTTGCTGTCCCTCAAAGGAAAGAGGTAGGGTTAAAAATCCGTAGATAGCACATGGGTTGCCAATGGAAGCATTGTTAAATGTGGAGGTATACCAACCCAATCCTAGGTAAGGGCGTCGATATAAATTACTGTAAAGATCTTGAGTGTCTAAATTTCTAAAAGAGAAACGCACATCAAATCCATTGTAATAAGTGTTATCAACCACTTGTTTCCCTAATGCAGTTCCATTACTAAGCATTAGCCCATTTTCAATGCGGAGGTCGATGTATTTGGCAAAGCCAGACGCTCCTATGGTATCCGCAGGTTGAGCGTAAAGCATCAAAGGGTAAAGAAATAAATAGAGTGTAATATAAGATTTAAGACTTTTCACAGTAGTAAATAAAACCATATGGATGTTTGAGGCACAAAGAAAGCTATTTTCATCAAAAAATAACTTATCATATTACAAGTGAATCAAAGCAACTCAGAATAATAAAAAATAGCAGATGTAATTAGTACTCCTTTTGTTCTGATTTAATATTTCAGATTGAAGCAGAAAAGGATATAGCCCTTTATCATCAAACACAAGTTTTTCTTAGCTGTCAGCCTTTTTTTATATCTTTGTTGATACTGAAAAGCACCACGCTTTGTTATAAAGGATACCACAAGCCTTTACTTTTGCATAAGTCAACCTACAAAAATAAGGTGTATGAGAAGAATCACACGATTAACAATAAGTTTACTACTACTCACTTTCTTCATTTTTTACGAGCAAGTATGGTGTTCGTTAAGTCCTACTCATTTTTGGCTGAGTTCGTTGGTGCTTACCATCAAACACATTTTATTACTGGCCAGTGCTTCGTGGGTGTTAATTGAGATTGTAGGTCTTTTAAAAAAGAGACTCCTGAATCGATTTGATCTCTCCAATGAAGATAATCTCAAATCCAGAAAATTACATACACAAGTTAACCTGCTTGAGAAAGTCATTATTTTTATCATCTTACTTATCACCATTGGTTTAATGTTACTTTCCATCGATAGCATTAAAGAAATTGGCATTGGTATTTTTGCCTCGGCTGGCGTGGTAGGTATTATTGTAGGGTTTTCGGCTCAAAAGATTATGGGTACGGTGTTGGCGGGTATTCAGATTGCCATTACTCAACCCTTTAGAATTGATGATGCCGTAGTAGTTGAAAACGAGTGGGGCTGGATAGAAGAGATTAACTTAACGTACGTAGTGGTGCGCATATGGGATTTGAGACGGTTGGTATTACCAACGACTTATTTCCTCGAAAAACCATTTCAAAACTGGACGCGCTCCACTGCTGACATCATTGGCAGTGTGTTTATTTATACCGATTACACCATTTCGGTGGATGCACTTAGGGTTGAGTTAGATCGCTTGTTGGAAGACTGCCCACTTTGGGATGGAAAAGACAAGGTGGTGCAGGTGTCAGACTCTACTCACAACTACATGGAGATACGAATTTTGGTGAGTGCCAAAAATTCACCCACTGCATGGGACTTGCGCGTGTTTGTGAGGGAGAAGATGATTGAATTTATCCAAAAGAATTACCCAGAGAGTTTACCTCGCACAAGGGTCAACCTGCAAGGTAATTACGAAAGAACTACATTGTAATCAAAAAAATGACCAACACCCCCCTCGTTTGGGTGTTGAAAAGCGCTAAAAATAGATTTTCAGAACATATTTGTGTTATTTTTGTAATATATACAGGTAATAAACCTAACAATTGTAAAATCATGAGTCGATTAATTATAGCATCAAACCGTTTGCCGGTTAGCATTCAAAAAAGTGGAAGTGAAATGACGGTATCTCCAAGTGCTGGAGGTCTTGCTACGGGTCTAAAATCGTACCACAAAAGTAACGATAGCATATGGGTGGGATGGCCTGGCGTAGATGCCAACACGTCTGCCGAAGTGCAGACCATCACTAAGCTATTAAAAAAAGAACATTGCCTACCTCAGTTTCTTAACAAAGACCTGATTGAAAACTATTACGACGGCTTTAGCAACGAAACGCTTTGGCCTCTTTTTCATTATTTTACTGAATATACTGTTTTTAAAGAAGAGTATTGGGAAGCCTACAAAACGGTGAACGAGATGTTTGCTGAAACCATTATGGCTACTGCCAAAGAGAACGATACGGTTTGGATTCACGACTACCAACTTTTATTGTTGCCTAACATCTTAAAAACCAAACGACCCGATTTACACATTGGGTTTTTCCTACACATTCCGTTTCCATCCTACGAGGTGTTTCGTGTGTTGCCGTGGCGCGAAGAAATAATAAAAGGGATGTTAGGAGCTGATTTAATAGGCTTTCATACCTACGATTATGCGCGTCACTTTATTAGTTCGGTAAAACGTTTGTTGGGGTATGATGTTGAATTTAATAACATCACCTTAGAAGATAGGCACGTATTTATTGATGTATTTCCAATGGGTATCGATTATGATAAATTTCATAATAAAGCCCTCGAAATACAAAGTAAACCAATACAGGAACGTTCCAAAGAACATCAAGATATTGACCGTTTTTTAATGGGTCATCCCGACCGAAAACTTATTTTGTCTATTGATCGATTAGATTACACCAAAGGTATTCCAGAGCGTATAAAGGCGTTTCGTCACTTTTTGATTCAGCATCCCGAATACCAAGAAAAGGTATCGCTGGTGATGCTTACCGTACCTTCGCGAACCGATGTGGAACAGTATCAGCATTTACGCAGTGAAGTGGAGAAACTCGTTGGTAGCGTTAACGGCGAGTTTGGTTCCATGGGATGGAATCCTATTATTTACTTCTACCGTTCGTTGCCGTTTGATAACTTATTAGAGTTATATAGTTCGGCTAATGTGGCACTGTTAACGCCCCTTCGTGATGGGATGAATTTAGTTGCTAAAGAGTTTATTGCCTCTAAAATAAATGGCAAAGGCGTGTTGATTCTTAGTGAGATGGCTGGTGCCTACAAAGAATTGGGCGAAGCCATTGCTGTAAATCCTAATAACATACCTAATGTGGCGGCGGCTATCTATAAGGCATTGACCATGGATATTGATCTGCAGGCAAAAGCCATAGGGGTGATGCAAACCCGTTTGCGTCGTTATGATGTGCATAAGTGGGCATCTGAGTTTATTAAGGCTCTGGAGAAAACTCAAGTTATACAAGCTGAAAATAAATCGCGCTTAGTCTCTAAAAAACTGCTTCAAGAAATAAAAGCAGACTTTGGCAAATGTTCAAAACGAATTTTGTTTTTAGATTACGATGGTACGCTACAGCGCTTTTTTGGTAATCCGTTGGATGCTAAGCCTGATGAGGAGTTAATGACCCTGTTGATGAATCTTAAAAAAGACGAACGCTCTGATGTGGTAATTATTAGCGGACGAGATAAAACCACATTGAACCAGTGGTTTGGCGATAAGGGTATTACCTTAATTGCAGAACATGGTGCTTGGATAAAACTTAAAGACAAAGAATGGAAAAGTAGAAGCCATAGCAACACGACCTGGAAAGATAACATCAGACCCATACTTGAATCCTATGTTGACCGTACGCCAGGTAGTTTGATTGAAGAAAAAACACATTCCTTAGTGTGGCACTACCGCAAAGCCGATATCGAATTGGGTGCGCTGAGAGCTTTGGAATTTAAAGCCGACCTATCAAATTTACTCATCAACCAAGAATTAGAGATTTTGGAAGGAAGTAAGGTGGTAGAGATTAAATCTACTGGCATTAACAAAGGAAATGCAGCTCAAGAATACATTCAAAGTCGTGAATACGATTTTATTATGGCCATGGGTGACGATTGGACAGATGAATATCTGTTTAGAGAATTGCCACAGGAGACCTTAAGCATAAAAGTAGGTACTAACCGTTCGGCAGCTAAGTATTTTGTTGAAAACCACAAAGAAGTGCGTAAGTTGTTACAAGCTTTAATCCAGTAAATTAGCCTCGTTGGTGCTTAGTCGCCTGAGGATTATTCAATATTTTAGCTTTGCAATTCGATGCTTTATTCATTGAGTTGCAAAGACTATTCATTTAAAGACGATATATGCAAAACTTAAATTATGGTATAATAGGCAATTGCCGATCGGCAGCGTTAATAAACGACAAAGGAAGCATCGATTGGTGTTGTTTGCCAGATTTTGATTCATCTTCGATTTTTGGAAAGTTGCTCGATAAAAACATTGGTGGAAGCTTTGATATTGATGTGGATTCAAGTTATGTCATCACCCAAAGTTACCTCAAAAACACAGCGGTACTTCGCACACACTTTAGTAACGGAATGGATGCTTTTGAGATCCTGGATTTTATGCCACGTTACAAAACCGATACAGGAAGCAGTTACAATCCACCCGATATCATTCGTTATTTTAACCTGTTAAGTGGCAAACCAACGTTTACCATCAACTACGACCCAAAATTGGAATACGCCCGTAATCCCACCGCTACAATTATTGAAGACTCCTACATAAAAAGTTATACTAGCGAGGGCGAATACGATTCTTTATATTTATACTCCTCCTTTTCGCAGCAAAAAATAGTAGATAAGCAAGCGCATATACTTACCACTGATGGTTTTGTGTTGATTAGTTACAATCAGAAACTGATAAGCCAAACCACAGACTTGCAAAATCTTAAACTCCAAAAAACAAAGGCTTATTGGTTAGATTGGTCGTTTCATCTTACTTCATATTCGCAATATGCCAATGAGATTGTGCGGAGTGCTCTGACCTTAAAACTATTGAGTTACGACAAAACAGGAGCTGTTTTAGCGGCTGCTACCACTTCGCTGCCCGAAACCATTGGCGAGGTACGTAACTGGGATTATCGGTTTTGTTGGATTAGAGATGCCTCTATGGTGATAAAGGTGATGTCTAAACTAGGTAAGATGAATTCGGTAAAACGATTTGTGGAATTCATTATTGATATCATTCCCGATAAGGATGAGAAAATACAGATTATGTATGGCATCAACCGCCAAAAAAACTTGACCGAAGAAACACTTGAACACCTGAGTGGCTACGAAAACTCGGCTCCAGTGCGAATTGGTAATGCCGCTTACATTCAAAAACAAAACGATATATTTGGGGTGTTGATGGATGTTATCCTTCAACAATTTCAATTGTTTTCAACCTCTCTCGAAAGCAGCGAAACCTTGTGGACCATCACCCGAAGCATTGTTAAGATTGTAGAACATAACTGGGAGAAACCAGATAAAGGAATTTGGGAAATTAGAGCCGATGAAAAACATTTTACCTTCTCAAAAGTATTATGTTGGGTGGCCATCGATAGAGCGATTGCCATCTCTAAAATCATTCGTAATACCAAGTACGAACAACAATGGCAAACGCTGGCCGACACCATTAAAGCTGATATTCATCAAAACGCTTGGAACGAAGAGGCTCAGTCGTTTACTCAGTTTTATGGCTCTAAAGATCAGGATGCAGCTAATTTATTGATGGAGAGTTATGGTTTTATTAAGGCCAGTGACGAAAAATACAAAAAGACGGTGCGTGCCATCGAAGCGGAATTGTGCAACGATGGTTTGATGTATCGTTATAAAAACGAGGATGATTTTGGTACGCCTAGTTCATCGTTTACCATCTGTACGTTTTGGATGATTAATAGCTTAAATGCCATTGGTGAACACAAAAAGGCAAAAGCCTATTTTGACCAATTGTTAACCTATAGCAATCATCTTGGTTTATTTAGTGAAGATATTGATTTTGAAACCAAACGTCTATTGGGTAACTTCCCACAGGCCTATTCACATTTAG
>QKIO01000082.1 GCA_003251015.1 Bacteroidales bacterium | reverse complement strand
TTTATGCTCGCTAAACTCAAACAGCTTTTTCAGGAATCGGTGCTTTATGGTGCTGGCAATTTGGTGACTAAGGCCAGTGGCTTATTGCTGTTGCCCTTATACCTGCTGTTTATTAGCAAAGAAGAGTTTGGTTTATTGACCTTGTACGAAACGTTGTTTGTGTTTTTGATGGTTATCTCTGGCTGGGGAGTGAAAGGTGGTTTTACACGCTGGTACTACGACATGCAGAGTGAGACCGACCGTAAATCGCTCTTTTTTACCAGTTACATCTTTAATGTGGTAACCAGCAGTTTGGGTGTGTTGGCGGTGGCTTTGGTGGTGAGTCAAATTGATATGTTCCATCCGCCACATACGGGTGACGTAACGCTGTGGTTTTGCCTAGCTGGTTTGTTTAAGTTACTCTTCGACCTCCCTTTTATTCTGTTGCGTTTGCAGCAAAAAGTAAAAACACAAACTATTTATCAAACCATGAATGTGGCGTTGACTGTGCTGTTTTCGTACTGTTTTTTAGAGTACAACAAACAAGGTTTTGCAGGTGTGTTTATGGCTCAGGCGGCTGCTAATGCCATCACCTTTTTGTTAGTTTTGCCACTTATTTTTAAAAATAGTATACTCCGCTTTCAGCGTTTGGTATTGGGCGAGATGATTCATTATGGGTACCCTTTGGCCGTATCTAACATACTCACCACGGTACTTACCTTGAGCGACCGTTACATCATTGAGCATTATAGCAATTTAGGTGAGGTGGCTAGTTTTTCTATGGCCTTTAAGATATCTAATGTATTACAATTTTTGGTGGTTAACTCCTTTATTACTTCCTATACCTATAACTATTACAAGTCGATGCACAACCCTGACGAGTCGCGGTTTCATATTAAAACGTTTACTTATTTTGTGTTGTTGATGACACTCCTGGGGTTGGGTATTGTGTTGTTTTCCAAAGAGATCATTTATGTGTTAGGAGCAGGCAATCAAGATTTTTACGATGCCATCCCACTTATTCCTGTTATTATTTTGGGATTAATCTTTTCGGGCATGCGTTCGGTGTTTGTTTTGCCACTTACCAAGGCCAAACGAACTCGGTTGATATCCATTGTCTTGTTTGTGACAGGCTTGTTTAATATTGTACTTAACTTTTTACTCATTCCATATTGGGGTAAGATGGCTGCTGCACTCACCACCTCAGCCAGTCAGTTACTGGCAGCACTTTGGTTTTTGTATATGGTACGTAAAATAGAGGTGGTTAATTATGAAATAGGAAAGATTAGTAAGGTCTTGTTGATAGGTGTATCTTTCTGTATAGTAGCTTTATATCTACCAGCACTTCCATTTATACTTGATGTATTGCTTCGTTTGAGTTTGGTTCTATCTTTTCTGCTGTGTTTGTATTGGTTTCGATTTTTTGAGGTGGTAGAGCTTCAAAAGTTACGTCAGATATGGTCTAAATGGCGCAACCCCAAAGAGATGTTACGAAATATTAAGAAGTTTAATTCGTAAATAATGGAAGGAGTACTAAATCAAAAGCAACGTGCGTACGTTTATTTTCATCTTAAGTGTCATGTTGAGATGGATGAACAGGTGTGGTTACGTTTTGTTTTTTCTGTTCAAGAATCCATATCTAATTCTATTCTTTTTCACTTGTCAGATAAGTGTTTAAATAAGTCATTTAAACAAGATATTAAAGGTCGTGTTTTGCCTGTTTTGTACCCCTTTGGGCAGGGCAAACCATTTTATGAGTTGGTTGATGGACAACTTGTGTTTTACCACGACTTATTAAAATCATCATTTTATTTATTAAGTGCTTATCAGGAATTACACAACAAGCAACCCGACCCAATGGGGCGGTTTCAGTTTCAACATTCGATTCAGTCTGAATTAGGTTTCGTGACCACACCACTGGTCAACTATTATTTTGAGGTTTTAGTCGATGGTTTAGAGGCTTATTGCAACTACCATCACCTTTCGTTTAAGCGCAAGCGTTTGTTTGATACGTATGGGTTTATGTTGACTCATGATGTAGATAGGGTGCAGTACTATCACTGGCGCGAGACAGCCTTAAAATGGATGCAGTTATTTGGCTTGAAAAAGAGTACTCAATCAAAAGTCCTCCAACTCAAAACGGCCTTGGCTTCTGTTGTGCCTACACTATTGCCAAAATTATTTAATGATAAGTGGTGGAATTTTAAAGCTTTACGTACTGTTGAGTCCAATTTAGGTTTACGTTCTGTTTGGTACTTTTTGAATCAAGATGGCTCACCTCACGATGCTAAATACACGTGGGATGAACCTCGTATCCAGCAATTAATTAAGTATTTAGAGAGTGAATCTTGTGAAATAGGTTTACATGGAAGCATCAAAACTGCTCTTAATCAAAATTCTATGCTTGAAGCAAAAGCAAAACTAGAATCTCTAACTGCGCATCCAGTGGTTGGTACCCGTCAACACTTCCTCAAAATGACGGTTCCAAACACCTTAGGTATTCAACAACAAGTTGGGTTGCTTTACGATAGTACCATGGGGTTTGCCGAACATGAAGGGTTTAGAACAAGTTATTGTTATCCATATCATCCGTATGATCATATGAACGATTGTATGTTAGATATTTGGGAATTTCCATTGGCGATTATGGACACCACTTATTTAGGATATCGTCATCTCAACTACACACAAATGACCCAAGCCACTCAGGTACTAGTTGATGAGGTACACCAATTTGGAGGTTTATTGGTGGTATTATGGCATAATTGCAACATTGAAGATGCCCAATACCCTGGCATCACTGCTTATTATGAAACTTTCTTAGGACACCTTGTTAACTCAAAACCCAGTTCCATCACTGGAGCTGAGTTGTTGGATAGACTGTAAGGAATGGGTTTTAGCTAAAGTTTGCTGATGTAAGCCTTATCAAGCCATCATCTTAAAACCGATTAATATTGGTGGTGATGCTAAATAGGTTAGAGCCACCGTTTAGGTGGTAACCAGTCGAGCCATAGGCAATGTTAAATCGATTTAATTTCATCCCAAAACCCCATGAGAAACCAACGGTAGATGTTTTTTCTTCGTAAACCATATCTAAACGCATGCGGTGGTTATACCCAGCTGCAATGTAAAAGTTGTCGAAGGGTAGAAACTCAACTCCAATAACCATGTGACGCATGATGGCGTTAAAGGCATTGCCTTTTACACCTGCATCAACAAGTTCCTCGCCGTTGCCATCTGTAACCGTATATTTGGTATTCCAATCAAATAAATCTTGCGCAGTTAAAGAAATGCGAAAAGGCGCGTGTGCTAATTTACGACTCATCCCTATTTGCACATCAAAAGGAAGTGGGGCGTAAGTGCCCGTATAGGTGGTGAGTTGTGAGCCAATGTTTTTAATCGTTATTCCCGCCGAAAAAAGACTGTCGGAGGTGCTATGCATCAACCCTAAATCAACCGCTAAGCCATACGAACTGTAACTTTCGAAATACGATAGGATGGGTTTAAATGCCAATCCAGCCGTTAGGTTAGGTGTGAGTTGTTTGCTGTAATTAAGCATAATGGCGTATTCGGCAGCCGAGAAGGTACCCGATAGGTTGTTGAACTCATCCACCCTATCAAAACTACCATAATTAATGCTTTGAATGCCCAAGCCTACCGTACCAAAGTGACCCAAATCGTGCGCGTAAGCTGCATAACCTCGTGTAATACCACTTACGTAGGGCGCTATGTTAATGGTCGCGGCCTTATCTAAGCCCCTGTTTAATGCCGCAGGATTACTCAACATCATGTTTATATCACCATTAGACAAACCCACCTGATTGCCACCTAAGGCAGCTCCTTTGGCCGTGCTCGTGAGGGTTAAAAAATCGTAGGTGCTTTCTCCCGCATGCGATTGGGCAGTTGTTATGCCACCTAGGCTCCCAAATCCTAATAAAACAGCTAATATTATTTTCATCTTCTTTTGCATCAACATATAAAACGACAAAGTACTGATTTTAGTGTTAGGTTGGTTTCTATTTAGTATAAATCACTTTTAATTTTTCCACCACTTCATAAACAGCCGGACAAACGAATGTGTTTTGATACGTTAGGTTTGTAATCTGAAAAAACCGTTTCCTATCGGTGTGAGGGTATTCGCGACAAGCACGTGGGCGTGCCTCATAAATCATGCAGTAGTTATCGGGCATTAAAAACGGACAAGGCGATTGACGAAACACATAATCACCATCTTTATCCAACTCTAGATATTGTTCAATTAATGCCGATGGTTTGATTCTTAACTGTTTGGCCATGCGGTCGATGTCTCTATCAATCACAATAGGACTAATTGTTTTACAACAATTGGCACACGTTAGACAGTCGGTATGTGCAAATACTTCGTGATGTAAAGCGTGGGTCTCATCGTCTAAATCGTTGGGTTTTTTCTTTTTTAGTTTGCTTAGAAAATCCTTATTTTCTTTAGACTTATGTTGGGCGTCTGCTTTTAGTTTTTGAGGATCGAATGTCATGCCGTTTGGTTTAGAGCTGATGTACTCTCTGGTGGCAAAAATAATGGTTTTGAGTGTAGGAAACAAAACAGAATACATGCCTGAGTTGTGAAATCAAAAAGTCATCGCTCAAGGCCAATCTACAAACAAAATTAGGATGAATACCGTTGTATCCATCCTAATAACCTAACCTAACCCAAATCTATGAAAAAATCAAAAAATATATTGCAAGCCTTATGCCACAATGTGTTAGAGGATGTTAGTAAAAATTAAATGCTGTTAATTTGTTGATGGATGGTTTGGTCACTGACTTCAAACAGTGGGCGAAAGGAAAAAGAAGCATTGGGGAGGATGTAAAAAAGGAAAGCCACCATAATTGGTGGCTTTAGCTCCTCAGGTAGGACTTGAACCTACGACCTACGGATTAACAGTCCGCCGCTCTAACCAACTGAGCTACTAAGGAATTACAATTTTACAAAAAGCGCTCTCACGTTTATGAAAGCTCCTCAGGTAGGACTTGAACCTACGACCTACGGATTAACAGTCCGCCGCTCTAACCAACTGAGCTACTAAGGAATTTGTATTTTAATGAGTGAAGATGTTATTGACTTACAATTTTTCAATTAGTGGTCTGTTTACATCCTCACAAACCTTATAAACAAGGCTGCTTTTCGTTAATTGCGTTGCAAAATTATAAGGATTCTTCAAATTATGCAATATCTTTGCTATTATTTTTTAGTTTTTATTTACTTAAGTATTTAACGTATTAGTTATGAGTGGTGTATTAGGAATAGGAAATGCCTTGGTTGATGTGCTTATCCGCTTGGAAAGTGATGAATTACTTAATAAACTGTCTTTACCCAAAGGAAGTATGCAATTGGTGGACGAAACGGCCGCTCAAAATGTACTGCTCGAAACAGCCCATTTAAAACAAGAAATGGCCAGTGGTGGTTCTGCTGCTAATGCCATTCATGGTTTGGCGATGTTGGGTGTTAAAACAGGGTTTATTGGCAAGGTAGGTGACGATGAGTTGGGGCAGTTTTTTACCAACGATATGTCACATCAGTCTATTTGTACCCACATTAACAAGGGACTTGATAAAACGGGTAAGGCTATAGCACTTATTAGTCCCGACTCGGAACGTACGTTTGCTACGTTTTTGGGTGCCGCCATTGAGGTGTCAGCCCAAGACCTAAGCGAAGATTTGTTTGATGGCTATACCTATTTTCATATAGAAGGTTACTTAGTGCAAAACGAGGCTTTGATCGAACGGGCTTTGCAACTAGCCAAACAAAAAGGTTTGATTACAAGTATTGACTTGGCTAGTTTTAATGTGGTGCTTGATAAGTTAGATTTCTTAACGCGTATGGTTGCTCAATATGTAGATATTGTATTTGCCAATGAGGAAGAAGCCAAAGCTTTTACAGGTAAGGAGGCTATAGAGGCCTTAGCGTTGTTGGGTGCTAATACGCAAATTGCGGTATTGAAACTGGGTAAAAATGGCTCCTTGATTAAACGGGGTAACGAAATAGTAGAAGTGGGTGTTATTCCTGCTACAAGCATTGATACCACAGGTGCTGGTGACCTTTATGCAGCTGGATTTTTATATGGCTTAGAACATAAACTACCATTAGCGTTGTGTGGCCAAGTAGGTGCTATCCTATCGGGACATGTGATTGAGGGTATTGGACCAAAAATGAACGAGGCGACTTGGCAAAAAATCAAACAAGAGATTAGTGCTGTGGTGGCTAAATAGATGTCTATTTAGTGTTCTTATGACTCATTTATAGATTAGCCCAATGTTATGCATTGGGCTTTTTGGTTCCATAATGGATCGCTGTTCAACTTAATAGGTGATGTTGTTCTTTCAAAAAATAATTTTTCACCTCTCACTGTAGGCTTATTTTTCAATTCCGTAAATCATTTAAGGGTGAAAGAAAATCTAAATACAGGGGGTAATTCTCCAAGCCCTACGATTTTAAACTTAAATGTGTAGTATTGCTAGGTGTTTTTAATTAAACTAATTGGTGATCGATGAAAAATCTAGTGAGTGCTCTATTCTTTTTTTTGACTTTAGTAGGATGCGTTGTGCAACATCCTTCCACAACACGCATTTCTGATAATGTTAAGAAACCAAATATCATTATTGTGCTTACTGATG
>QKIO01000339.1 GCA_003251015.1 Bacteroidales bacterium | reverse complement strand
GGTTTACCTGAATCAATTAAAAAAATGGCATTATCTGTTAATACTTCTTTTTGGGGGATGGGAGTTGAATGTACTGTCAATTCCTTTTTTATCAAAACAGGTTGACGTAAGTAACAGATCAATGGGTCTAAACCCGAGCTAGTGCCATGATAAAACGATTCTATTTGAGCAAAAATACGTTTTAACGTAAGCAAATCATTTTGTTTGATGTCTACGCGTCCCTCAATAGGATTGATAGCATAGGCATTATAAAGTGCTGCTACTAAGGCTCCACTACTACCAAGTCCATATCCTTCGGGGATGGATGATTCAAAGAATAGGCCGTTGTTTAAATCCTCCTCTAATTTGTTGATGTTAAACTCACAAAGCAATTTCTCCTGTTCAATTAGGGATGTGATGAAGGTCTTGAGCGTTCTTATTTGTGTGTTTGAGAGCACAGCATAATCCACATCAGTATAACTGTTTTTATTTAAAAAACGGAGTTCTCCATTGAAATGTGAATAGGGAATGGTAATGCCCATGGATCCTAAGATGATGCTGTATTCGCCAAATAACATCACTTTAGAATGAAATATTTCTGGATTTGCGTTGCGCTCCATCAAAACTCTTATTTATTGATTGTATTAAATGAAATTTCGTCTTTTATCAACTGGTTATCTTCACAAAAAGGACGAAGGTAAATCATGATAAAGGTCATGATGGCTTTGCTGTGTGCTTGTGGGTAGATGATATGTAGATTTGGACCAGCGTCTAAGGTAAATGTAAGAGGTAATTTATTCTCAGCACGAAACGCTTTAAGACGTTCGATGGCTTGCAATGTAACGGGTTCGAGTAAGGTGTAGCCAGGTTTTGAACTCATCATTAAGGCATGTAAACTCAACGCTTCTTCTTCGCATATTTCGGCAAACGCATTAAAATCATCTGTTTTTAAGATGTTTAATAACTTCTCTGTGTTGGCATTAGCTTGTTGTATTCGTCCCTCTCGGTAAGGATGATTTTCCATTAACTGATGACCGACTGTGCTACTAACCGTTTTTTTACTAGAGTTTAAAATCAAAATAGTATCCTGCAATGTTTGAAAGACTGGTGAAATTCGTTCATTAAGCGAAATGGCGTATTGGTCAGTTGATAGGGGCATTTGTTCTGTACGTCCCCATAAATTCCAACCTAAAGAGGTTGATCTGCATGCACTTCCTGAACCTAGGCGTGCCATTTCGGATAGGGTAGGTTCCTTATTAACGTCTGAAGTGGCTAAGGCATCAAATAAGGCCATGGATAAGGCAGCCATAGAGCTGGCCGATGAGGCAATACCGCTAGAATGTGGAAAGGTATTGGAGCTGTTGATGGTTAAGATTCCCGTTTCTAGTGCGGGTAAAAGATGTTTAATACGTTGTATATAAGCTCTAATCTTAGGAATAAATTCTGGTTTTTCGTTACCATCCAACAAAAAAAGAATCTCTAAGGCCGTATTAGTGGTTTGGTAACTTATATCGGTTTGCGTTACCGATTTAGAAAGGGTAAAACTAATGGATGGGTTAACGGGTAGTTGCTCATCCTTTTTGCCCCAATATTTTACAATGGCGATATTAGATGGTGCTGTGGCACTAGCCGTTGTGTTGGTCTCTTTCATAAATTTAATCTATTATGGTACCTTAAAGAATGAGGTCGTCATAGGCAAACACCACATTCATTTTTTTTGTTTCAAAATAAGCTATAATTTTTTGTTTTGATAGGGGTGAGGCTATCAAAAGGAAGTCACCACCCCATGCTCCTAACGATTTGATGTGTCCATCAAAATCGCTAAATAATTCAGATTGCACAGTTGTTTGCTTGATGCACGATGCGATTAGTTGTTCGTGCTCATCCATGAGTTGGCCAAAGGTTGATAAGTCGGTAGCCAAGGTCATTTTTTTTGTTATTTCGTTTACTAAATCAATGGTTGTGTCGTGCAAGGTGTTTTGCAATAGGAACTTATCGACTTCGCGTTTACTGTTTTGTTTTTGGCCGCGGTACACAAAATACAAGTGCTGATGAAATATGGGTTTGAAGTAGGTTGGCGTTATTACTGGTTTGTTATTTATAAATTGATAAATAAGGGGGGTGGATGAAGTAGCGCAAGCTAAATCGTACCCAGAGCCTCCAAATGTAGCCTCTAAAATTGGATATGGATTCACTTCTAACCATTGTGCCAATAATGATATTAGGGTTGAACTACTTCCTAGTCCCCAGTTGATATCAAACTCAAGGTTTGTCGTCAATTCTTTTTGTGTTAATACTGTTTTTGTCTGGGGATATAAGTGAATAATCGGTTTTAGTATGGACTGTAGTTTGGTAGCTAAATCAAGAGATGAACACTTAATGATTTCTAAGTGGGCATCAAAGTTCACATCAAACCACTGGGTATCTAAAACTTTAGCTCGCCAGTGGAGTTCGTTTTTTGTCAGGGTAGAAACCCTCAAACTTTGACCTAAACGCGTAGGCACAGCCAAGGCTTTTGCACCTTTCAGCACAAGGTATTCGGCTGTTAGCAGTAGTTTTCCATGGGCATAATAGGTGTTGGGTGCTAACATCATACGACTCTGAGGGTGTTAACAAACGCTTGTACGGTTGAAAAACTAACCATCTTATCACTAAAGTGGTTTACGGCTAACGTTTTTTCTGTTTCTGAAGCGTTTAATGACGTTAAAATATTGGACAAGTGAAGTTTCATATGTCCTTTTTGAATGCCTGTGGTTACCAACGAGGCCACTGCCGAAAAGTTATTGGCCATACCAGCTGCAGCTACTATTTGCATTAATTCGTTGGCTGTTGGGTTTTGTAGTATCTCTAAGGCTGCCTTGGCCAAGGGGTGCGAATTGGTGAGTCCACCAACAGTGCCTAATGCCAATGGCACTTGTAAGGTATATTTGAAAGTGTTGTTAACTAACGAAATAGATGTAAGCGAACGGTATTGACCATCTCTAGCGGCATAGGCCTGAGCGCCTGCTTCTATAGCTCTAAAATCGTTGCCTGTAGCCAATACTAGGGCATCAATACCATTAAATATTCCCTTGTTATGAGTCACAGCACGGTGAGTGTTGTTGATGGCAATGTTTACGGCGGTGGCAAATCGGTTTGCAAATACTTGTGGAGTATAAACGCCTGCATAGGGCGCTAGGGCTACAATGGGGCATTCCACACTACATTCCACCAAACAATCAGGTGTGTAATTGCTAAGAATGGCCATCACACTATTTGCTTTTCCCTTTTGAGTGAGCGCTTCCCTGCTGTTAATGTAGTCAATCAATACGGGGGTCATCTGTTCCAGACAGGTGTTGATGAAATTAGCACCCATGGAGTCAGCTGTCTCAAACGTCACCAATAGTTGGTGGGTGGTCGGCATGTTATCAACCGTACTTAACGTGAAACTTTTTATGCCTCCGCCTCTTTTTACCATGTTTTGCGTGATGTCCGCACACGACTTTCGTAGGAGGGCTTCAAGTTCTACTTGTTGGTTGATGAGTTTGTTTAAATCACCTATCCAAGTAAAAAAGAGTTGTCCATTTTTGAAGGTGTTGATTACTTGAGTTTTAAAACCACCATTTAACGCCCAAAAACTGGCTGCTTTAGACGCTGCTGCCACCACCGAACTCTCTTCAATAACCATCGGTAGGATGTGTAGTTTGTTGTTGATAAGGAAGTTGGGCGCTAAGCTAAATGGTAAATAATAATTAGAGACCGTATTCTCTGAAATGTCATCAAACAAAGCCTGATTACTCACATGTAAATAACTCTTTAAGTTAGTTTCTAAGGTTTTAGAACCATTGAGATGAGTTAATAATTGGTTTATTTTCTCATCCCTCGATAACTTAGAAAATCCTTTAAGTAGCTTGTGTTTACTCATGGTATTTTGTTTTGATACTAAGAATTTGGGTGTTTAACACGTAAAAAGTTGCTGGCCAAATGGTGCCCGTATGACAATTCTTGCATAAACTGTTGTAATTTACTGTAGCTACCCATTGAATGACGCAAAAAAGCTGACCCCATGCCATAAATAGCGGGCAGTGAGGAGATGGATGTGAGGTAGTATCCATCTAATAAAGATGAGATGCCACCACTTATGATGATGTTTTTTGTTTTTACTTTTTCGGCACCTAAAGACACAATTAACTCGTTGCAACGAAGTGTCATTTCCTCGGCCGTATGACCCACGTTAATAAACGGACGAAACACTTCGGCCGCCATGGAATTAGAGCGATTCAGTTCGAGGTACGAAAAGTTAGTGCCTCCAAAAGCACCAAACTCTATACTCTCCAACGGCAATTGCAATAAGGCCTTTAAACTATCCTTGCCCATGCCTTGTCCTACTTCTTTAACCATAGTAAGGATGTTTGTTTGTTCAAGGTAGTCTTCCAATATCTCAATGGCTGGGCGTTTCAAGCGGTCGCCTTCGGGCTGAAACGATTCTTGCAATGGGTTGATGTGTATAATTAAACCATCGGCTTGTAAATTAGCCACTAACTCATTTAATTTATCTACTTCCTTAGATGCTAAAAGCTGTTCTAACTGACAGATACCTATGTTTGCAAACAATGGCACCTCATTACCCATGATGGGACGCACGTTGAAATCGTTAAAATAAGTACGGTCATCTAACAAAATACGACATGAACCTAAGCCCATTCCCATACCAAATTCAGCACAGGCTTGAGCTAAGTTTTTATTGATTAAACCCGCACGAGACGTGCCACCAGTCATGCTACTTACCCATAATGGAAGACGTAATTGCTTGTTAGCTAGGTTGTAAATCTGGGGTTTGTCTGTGTGAGAGCCCAATAGTGGCTCATACTCAAAGCGTTTATCTACCTGCGAAACATCCAAGCGTGAGCTAAAAGCCATGTCGATGTGGTCTTTTTTTCTATCTTCCATTTGTAACAATTTGGGTTATAAAAATAGTGTGTTATTACTCTAATCCCAAATGCTTGGCTATTACAATGTGTAATATTTCGGATGTGCCTTCACCAATTTGTAATATGCGTTGGTCGCGGTAGAAGCGTTCGATGTCATTATTTTTGAATAACCCTGCGCCAGAGAAGATTTGTACTGCTTCGTCAGCTATCTCCTTAGCTATTTCTGAACAGTATAATTTGGCCATAGCAGCCTCTTTACCAAAAGGTTTTCCCGTTTCTTTGAGCGCACAGGCATTGTATAAGGTGTTACGTGCCAATTCAATCTTCATGGCCATAGCCGCCAGTTTGAATGAGATGGATTGAAATTGCGAAATGGTTTTTCCAAACTGATGGCGGTGTTGAGAATAGGAGAGTGCCATTTCGTACGCACCTTGTGCCAAGCCTAACCCCATGGCAGCAATAGATAAACGACCAGAGTCCAGCGTCTTTAGCATTTGTTGTAGTCCTTTGTTGCGTTCTCCAAGTAGGTTTTCGGTGGGTACTTCTACATTTTTGAGTTCTATCTCTGCCGTGTCAGATGCTCTCCACATGAGTTTGCCTAACATGCGTTTGGTCGAAACCCCTGTAGTGGTGCGTTCTACCAATAATGTTGAATATTGCTTTTTGCCATTCTTTATGTCCGTCATGGCTAAGGTGGTAAGGCCTTTCATAAGGGGGTTACTACCGTTGGTTATGTATCGTTTGTTTCCATTTACCACCCATTTGTATTTTTTTTCTTCTGCAGTGGTTTCCACTCCTTTAGCATCTGAGCCAGCCATTATTTCGGTAAGGCCAAAAGCCCATAATCCACTGCCGTTAAGTAAATTGGGTAGGTATTTATTGCGTTGAGCTTCGGTTCCAAAAGTATAAATAGGTGTTACTCCTAAACTGTTGTGTGCAGCCATGGTAGCTGCTTGTGAGCCGTCTACACGTGCAATCTCCTCCACAGCTATAATATACGAAAGGGTATCAAGTCCTTGTCCGCCATATTGGGTAGGTATATCAATGCCAAAGAGTCCATGTTGCCCCATCTTTTGAGTGAGCTCTTCCGAAAACGTTTCATCGGCATCCAGCTGTGCAGCTAAAGGCTTAATCTCTTTTTCTGCAAATAATCTTACTTTTTGACGAAATAGTTCGTGCTCTGGTGTACTTAGTACTGACATGTCTTTTGTATTTAATTCTTTTATGTTTACTGATAAGTAAGCAGTTTTTGTTTTGCTTTTACTTGGCTTCCCTCTGTAATATGAATACATTCTATGATGCCGTCTTTCCATGCTTTGAGATGATTTTCCATTTTCATGGCTTCTAAAACCATCAATAAATCCCCTTTTTTAACGGTTAAACCTTCCTTGATTTCAATTTTGGTGATTTGTCCAGGCAGGGGTGCCGTTAAATCATCTTCGTTTGAGATGGTTTCGTCTGTTTTGCTTTGATAGGGCGGAAGAATATCTAAAGCAGTTAATATGACATACGCCTGATTTATTTTGAAATGGTAGCTTTGATGTTCTACCAAACAGGTGAAATCAAGTGGTATTTGGTTAATTAAAATATGATAATGTACGTGGTTTCTTTTTTTAAAAGTAAGGCGATGGTTTTGCCCGTTAAACTGATATAATAACTGGTCGCCTTCGAAACGATAATTAACAGTATATTTTATTCCTGCTAGACTAATCTGCTTTTGATTTAACAAACGCCAATGGCCATAGATGTTTTTAGTTGGCAATA
>QKIO01000108.1 GCA_003251015.1 Bacteroidales bacterium | reverse complement strand
TACAGGCCATAAAAGACACTAAAATCAGTATATAATTAAGAATTAAAATGCTTCGATTGACCACATTATCAGCATTGATGGTTAATAAACTAAAGATTTGAAGATAAAAAAAAATAACTAAACCACCTTATTCATAACGACTTAAAAACAGAAAACTGAATGTTTTAAAATTGATTTAAATAAATCCAATAAACACATTAAATCAATCTATATGTATTGAATAATTATCATCTATTTAGTTATATTTGCGAAACCTATATTTCATGCACAAATATACATTATTTAACTATTGAATTTCCTACATTGCACCCATCTCACTAAGTTTTAACAAAATGATTCCAAAAGTTGAGCAAATCGAGAAAAGAACGAATGAATCGTTTGTTGTTGGACAATATAGTAGCAAATGGTTTGAACGAACTTGGCACTATCACTCTGAGTATGAATTGCTTTTAATAACCAAAGGATTTGGCACCCGTGTAGTAGGCGATAACACAAGCTTTTTTAAAGAAGGGGATTTAGTTTTGGTTGGAGGTGATATACCTCACGCTTGGTTTTCGGATCCATCATTCTTCAAAGAAGATAATGAGCAACATTGCGAATCCATTTATATACAGTTTAATCGTTCTATTTTTGGAACTCAATTTGCAAACTCGCCTGAGATGCAACCCATCAACCTATTATTGGATGATGCCAAATATGGACTAAAGTATTTAGGAGGAGACTTTCAAAATTTAGTTAAGCAGATTAGCCAACTCCCAAACAGCAATGGACTAGATAGATTACTAAAACTCATCAAGATACTTGACGTTTTTAAACAAGGTAATTATGAACCCATCGTGAGTCAGAATTACTTTAATAATTCGTTTATTACCAAGTCGGTACGTATTGGCAAAGTACATGAGTATGTGATAAACAACTACATGGGAGACATTAGTGTGCAAGAAGTAGCCAAAATAGTGGGCATGAATGTGAGTTCATTTTGTCGGTTTTTTAAATCACGTACCAAACGTACTTTTTCTCAATACGTAAAAGAATTACGCATTGATTTTGCTCAGCAATTACTTATCAACACCGATTTAGCTTCAAATCAAGTGGGTTTTGAATGTGGTTTTAGTTCCATTGCCTATTTTAATCAATGCTTTAAAAGTGTTACTGGCATGTCACCACTTGAGTATAGATCATCGTTTAAACTAATTTAAGAATAAGACTCTACTTCATATAGTCAACTCAACGACTCCACATATCAAAGAACATAAATACAAAAGGCGCTCTCTTTAGCGCCTTTTGTATTTCATGCCATTACTATCAAAAAAAAGTGCCTATCAACCTTACTTGATAGGCACTTTTCACACTTATGAATAAACAGGGTTTATTTCATAATCTTTAATGCTTCCATTCTAATTTTTAAAAGCAACTTTTCACCTGCCCCACAGGTCGTCAACTATTAATAATTAAAGATGGTTTATTTAATCTTACTAAACGGTAACGTTCTAGTCTTAACGCCATCACTTAGTGTGATAAAATAATATCCAGTAGGTAAATCACTCACATTCAATACCGAACCATTCATGATACCATCTACAAACACAACACCCTGTATGTTACGAACAGTAACCGTATAAGCAGTTGCATCTAATCCTAAAACATTTAATTTATCAGATACTGGATTTGGATATATTCTTAGTGCACCGGTTTTTAAATCAGATCCAGTAGACGTTGTAGCACTAACTTTTACAAATTCAATTTTATCTAAATTCCATTGCCATGCATTGGTACCAGAAGCTAGTACTTTTAAGGTGTGTTGACCAGCGGTTAGATTCACTGTTTTTTCAGCAATTAATGGCGAATATGCATCATAACCTGGCTGCCCCAAACCATTGTTTGGCACCACATCTTTAGTCACTTCAACCCCATCAATATAACTTGTGATTGATGCAGTATTATTAGGACAAGCGATGTAATAGGTTAGTTGATAGGTTGCAGTTTCTGCTATTGTAATGGTATACTGAGCCCAATCACCATTATTACCGTAATCAATGAGAGTGGTATTTTTTCTAAACCCTAAGCCTGGTCCGCCCCATGTTGCATCATCAGTTGTACCTCCTGTTGACGTGAATGCTTCTGCTTCTATGGTTAATACACCATCACTAGATATTACTGTAACCTCACATGTAACTGTTTTACCTTGATCTGTAGAAGTAGCTGTGATAGTCGCTTTGCCTAGGGCAACTCCAGTTACAAGACCTGTTGTCTCGTTCACTTTAGCAATCGCTGGCAAACTAGAGGTCCACTTAACACTCTTATCGCTAGCATTAGCAGGAAGAACAGTTGCTTTTAATTCAAACGTACTACCCTTTCTAACTGCAATAGCAGCTTTATTAATTTCAACACCTGTAACTACAGTAGGTACAAATTCACTAACCGTGATTACACAATTGTCTGTTAATCCATTTACTGTTTTTGCTGTAATAGTTGCTTTACCAGCTTTATGAAGCGTTACAACACCAGCGGTTACTGTTGCCACACTAGCATCGCTAGTTAACCACTCCACGCTTCTATTTTCCGCATCAATAGGTAGAACTGTTGCATTTAAAGCAACTACATCTTTAGCGGTAGCATTAAGTGCTTTATAATTTAGACTTACACTCTCAGCCACTTTTGCTTGATAAGCAATCACATTCACTGTACAACTTTTAGAAATCGTGGGTGCTTGAGTTGATTTAGCAGTAATTGTTACAGTTCCAATTTTAATTGGAGTCACAATACCAGTAGTAGCCCCTACTGTGGCAATCGAAACATCACTTGACAACCAAGTAACCGTTTTATCAGAGGCGTTAGCCGGTGCTACAGTAGCCACAAGACCTAATGTACGTTGCATTTGCACATTAACAGTGGCGGGCTCCAATGAAATACCTGTTACAGCCACTCCCGAAGATACATTTGTTCGTCCTGGTGCAGCCGTAAACTCTGACACTACCAGCGAAGCACAAGAGAGTTCACCTACATGTTTTACAACTACAGTAAAAGTATTATTAGCTTGAAGTAATGCGCCATTAAAGGGGATTTCTAATGTTCCAAAATAACGACTTCTGTTTTGACTAACACCTCTCCAGTTGGTTGGGATAGCAACACTTGTTCCATTTACTTTTAACGAGGTAATACCTTCATGCCCATCGTAAAATGAACCTGTAATTTTTAATACAGCTTCTGATGTACCTGATGGCACCGTTACATTATTTACTTTAATGGTATTCCCAGCAGCACTAATGGCAACTCTGTGAGGAGCAACACCACCACTTAAACTTTCTGCATAATATTTTTTTTCTGTTAACGTTTCAGAGATCGCAGTGGCTGTGGCTACTGTGCATTTAATAATCATTGTCCCATTAGCAGCTAATTTAACTGATTGAGGCATTGTCGAAAAGTCGTTATTATCAAGCTTAATATCAGACACTCCTGATAAATATAAATGTTTGATATTAACTTTTGAAACCGCACCAAAATTACCATGCATATTTAAGTTAATAGAGGTTTCTTTTGCATCAAGATTATTTAAAATCAAATACATATCCTTACCATCCTTATAACAATCCACTTGAATATCAGGATTAGTTGAGCGAGTATCAACACGAGTACCCTTTACTTCAGACCACAATTGGTACCACTTAATATAGTCACTCCATTCCCATACCCCATTATGATCATCATCGCGCATCATCTTATATTGATAAACAGCAGTATAAGATCCATTTGCAGCTTTTACATCTCCCCACTCTGCTTTGATAGGTGTAAAGGGCATCGTTTTTACTATATAATCTGGTCTTTCTAAGAATTGCATTAACATGGATGAGAATGGTTTCATACATTCCCAATCATATCTTTTATCATGTGCTTTATAAGTCCAAGCTCCTTGAACTGCACCATATTCAGACATTACAATTGGTTTTCTTTTAGCTACGCCATTTTTATAAACATCATACCATTCTACCATTTCCAAAGCAGCTTCGGTATGACCGCCCGATCGAATAGCCCCACCAGTAGCATCATAAGTTGGCCAATCGTATAAGTGAACAGAATAAAAATCCATATTTTCACCAGCAGCATCCATAAAGCCTTTCCAAAGCACATCCCATTGAAACCAAGGGGTGTTCACTCCCTTTCCTAGGTATGGTGACCGAACTTGACTTTTTGCATATTCTACAGCAACCAAGTCTGCTGGCGTTTTACCATAATAGCTCTCAACATAACTCTCTGAGGTAAATCGATTGAGATCACCATCAAATAAATCGTGTAAGCCCCAAGTCATACCACCAATCATCGGAGCCTTATCTCCCAAACGAGCCTTAATGCCTTTAGCCACTAAATTATGATACTCCCATAAGGCCTCCCATGAAGACATCATGAATGCACCCGTATTTAATAACATATCAGGTTCATTTATAACTTCCCAATATTTTGGTAATGGCTCTCCAACTTCTGAAGGTGATTTTACAAAAAACTTGTCCATGTATTCAACCATCCAATCAGCAGAAGTCTGAATATTTTGTGGTAACCACTTAGTTCCGCCTTCTTCTCCACACATATGCCAGTAGGATAAAGTAGGATAGGTAGGATGTGGATTTGCTCCACAAATCATTTCGTTAGCATGTGAAGCATACTGACCTAAATTTTTATCCTTTATAGTCGTAGCATAACTTTCATTACTCCACTTACCAAATTTGCCTAAAGATTCCATGTCGGGATAATTAATTCTATTTTCATCCATTTTGGAATACATAAACTTCCATGTGGCGCTACCATTATCTCGCCCCATATAAACATCTAAGTCATTTAATAGATAATCTAGTTTAGCATGCTCACCATCCCAATCTTTTTCTTGTAAAGATGAGTGAAGCGTTATGTGACGCTCTCTCCCAAAATCAGAAACACCGCCCACCGAATGTTTAATATTTGGATTAATATCAACCTCCACATTTTGCCCATTCATGACCATGGCCCATATTAGCAAAACAATCTGCAACAAAAATAATTTTTTAGTATTCATAACATAAAATTTAGTTAATATTACAATACACACAAAAACAATGCATTATGCGCGATGTAAATAAATTTAAAGGAAAAAGGTGTTTAAAAATGTTAACAATGCAAATTAAGTGTTGCTTTTTCATTGTTTCTTTTTCTCTATTACCAATGATTTAGTTGCATTACCTATTTTTTTATAAATACTAACACAGGTTAGCTACAAAAACAATTATTAACTCTAAACCCAGAGCTTTAGTGAAGGCTAAATTAAACCCACTACATTGCAGATACCTAAAAATGTAGTATTTTTCGCCATACAGTATAAAACCGCATACAATCAAAAACATGTATTCCAACCCTAAAGCAATAAAGAAAACATTAATCTATCTTCTTTTAAGTTTACTTTTTTTAACAGTTACCCAAGCCCAACGCCCCAAGATTGGACTCACACTCAGTGGCGGTGGAGCCAAAGGCTTAGCTCATGTGGGTATTTTGCAAGCCTTAGATAGTGCTGGTTTGAATATTGATTATGTGACTGGAACGAGTATGGGTAGTATTATAGGGGCCATGTATGCCATTGGGTATTCGGGTAATCAAATAGATTCCATTGTAACAAAACTAAATTGGGAGGAGTTATTATCAGGCAAACCTAAATTTACAGATATTGGTCTTGATGAAAAGAATGAATACGGCAAATACGCTGTTGAAATACCTGTGGAAGGGCTAAAACCTAAGTTGGGAACTGGTCTTATTGAATCAGAGGAAATATGGCTGCAATTCTCTGAGATATTTTTTCATTCCTACGATCAAAATGATTTTAATAAGTATGCTATTCCATTTAAATGTGTAGCCACCGATTTAGGAAGTGGTAATGCTGTTGTGCTTGAATCTGGTGGTTTAGTAAAAGCCTTAAGAAGTAGCATGGCACTTCCCAGCGTATTTTCAGCTGTGGAGTACGACAATAAATATTTAATAGATGGCGGAATCGTGCGGAATTTCCCTGTTAGTGATGTAAAACTAATGGGAGCTGATTATGTGATTGGGGTTAACTTATTTGGAGGTCTAAGCAAGGCTGAAGACCTCAACTCCGCGCTTGATGTAATGTATCAAATTACGAACTATCGAGATGCGGATAACCTATTAATTCAGAAAAAAAAATGTAACCTATTAATTGAACCAGAGTTAGGTGAATTTAGCGCAGGCAGTTTCGCGGATGGAGACAAAATTCTAAACAAAGGGTATCAATTACGCGACCAATATTATCCTATTTTTAAGCATTTGGCAGATTCTTTGAATGCCATTTACTCAATAAAAAAAATGCCCCCACGCCATTTAAACGCCAATAAAAAGGTCATTATTGATGATTATGAAATAACTGGGTTAGAACACATCAAAGAAAATACCATCCTCGAAAAAGGAAATATCAAACCAGGAGAGTCCATGGGTGCAGACGACTTAAACACTGCGTTTAGGCAAATCTATTCGACTCTGTATTTTAAGTACATTTATTATGAATTACAGAATTACAACCCACAACACCTGGTCATGCTAAACTTATTATTATTGCCAAAGAACAAACGCAAGCTCAGTTTAAAATAGCCCTATCATACCATACATTTACCACTCCTGGGGTAATACTAAACTACACCTTCAGAAATCTCTTGTTTGACAAATCTCGCACCATGGCAAAAGCATCTATTTCTGAAGACTTTAAAGCTTTATTTGAGCACTCTCAATTTTTTGGCGATGGACTAAACAACTCTATAAACCTTATGGCGAGGCACATCCAACAAAAAGTAAACCTATACAACCGAGATGAAATAAGTAATGAATACAACACAGCAAATAATGAGATATTATTAGGCTATCATTACTATTTATCAACGAATTCAGCCATTTCGTTTAATAACTCGTACCGCTATTCTGTTTTCTCACCAAATATTGCGTCCAACTTTCGCTATGATGGGTATAACCGAGATTTATTTACACAAATAGCCTACGAAACCAACTCAACCAACCGACCATTTTTACCTACCAAAGGGCTATCGGCCAAAGTCGCTTTTGGGATGGAATACTTGCGTAAATTTCAAGCCACCTACTCTGGCACCCAACAAATATCAGACTCTATTCTTACGTATAAACCGCAAGACCCCCTATTCAGAGCTGACTTTGTGCTGGATTATTACAAACCATTTTCATCAACGACCACCATAATAACCAATGTGCAGTGTGGACGATTATTTGCAGATAAAAACTTTTATTTGGATAATTACTTAATCGGTGGAAATCAAAAATTGTATAGAAATCAATACACTTTTGCTGGCTATCAAGAAGGCCAAATTATTGCAACCTCATTTGTATCAGGTTTAATAGGTGTGCAACAAAAAGTTATTGGCGAACTCTATGTATTAGGGAAAGCTAACATTGGCCTTTATAACTTCTTGACTTCTTCAGGCTTCACCAACGACATCAAGAGTCAGTTAATATCTGGATTTAATGCATCAGTAGCCTATAACCTTTCGGTGCTACCAATTGAATTTGGAGTTAACTACACACCTGATATAAACATGTTGTCAAGCAGCGTAAGAATTGGCTTTATATTCTAACAGTCACAAAGCCCATCTTTCAAAACAAAATGGGCTTAATTGTTATTTGTTTTGGTTTTGATGGTCGTTACAATATCCATTTTCATTGGTAGTTTTACTCCTACAACGCTTCTTTGTTGATTTTGCGATGCCCAAACACTGCGTTGCGTCCGTATTCTTTAGTTGTTTTTCAACTGGTTGTGATGATTTAACATCCGGCGCTCCCATCAAAACTCTAAAACCCCAATCACCAGGATTCGAATTTTGTTCCAACCTATTTTCTAAAGTATCATCCAATGCTGGAAAGAAATCAATATGAGTACGTTTTTCAACGGCATCTACCGATACAATATAATGAGTCAACTCGTCCGTAAGCTCAGTATGAGGTAAAATAAAAGCAATCATCTTGGCCTTAGAGCCAGGCTTATAGATAACCTTATAGAAACTGCCAGGTACAGAAACCTTGTTATAACCGATTACATCAATAATAGAATCCAGAATAGGACCCGTAACCACGTGTAATTCTTGTTCCTTATCCACCCAAGTACGCACCAACTCTTCCAACTCTTTCCACTTACCCCCATTAAAGACATGCTTCTGTGGCGACATATTAGAGAAGTAGAACGTTTCATCCATGGCCGTTTGGTCGATGCGCATGGCAGCTGCTGGGCATAAATGCCCTCTATCGTATCCACTACCTTTATAATCACCCAAAGTTGCTGAACCAGTCTTTACCTTGGGGTCTGGTTTAAACCGATCAGACCGTTGAGCAGGACCATGAATGTAATCTGGTTTTAGATAATAATAAACCCAATAGGCTTGCTCATGAGCCTCACTATAGGCCAATGAATAATAGGTGTGATGAATAACTTGTCCTTCTGATTTAGGCATTAGGTTTTGCCCCCTTAAAACAGGACTTAAAACTAGAATAAACAACAGCAACCCAAAACCAATAAACCGCTTACTAAAAGATAAACCCATAGCATTAATTTAAACAAAGTATAAAAACAAGAAAAGCTGTAAGATTAAGAAAAATCTTACAGCTTCATGTATATCAAAACGAGATTTAGTCTTTAATCAAACGCTTTCCCATAGGTAAAACAACTTTACCAGCTAAGTCATTAATAATAATGCCAGCCATCATATACCACGCTGATAATGCACATACAATTAGTACAATTGCAGCAGGTGTAGTCATTGCTGGGAAACCAAAATGAGCTAAATCTAAAAAGATGAAACCAGCTAATAACGTGGCAAAAGTAAACGTCATTGCTGTATGCACTCTAAAAGAAGCTACAAATAGAATAGCCGTGTAGAACGTCCATGCCAATAAGTAAAAGCCTACATCAGTACCATTTGACACATAGATTTGGAAATGATTTAAGATCCAAATAATACCTAAACCAATCCAAAAAGCACCATAAGATACAAAGGCACTATAGCCAAAATTGTTTCCTAATTTCTGCTCTTGAAAACCAGCTATCATCTGAGCCAATCCACCAAAAATAAAGCCCATAGCAACTATAGGA
>QKIO01000325.1 GCA_003251015.1 Bacteroidales bacterium | reverse complement strand
ACCCATTGATGGTTTACCCCAAATATTCACAAAAGGAAGCTCACCCGTCGATGATTTATCCAAACTATTCCTGATTTGTAGCTCACCCATTGATGGCTTACCACATTAATTGGCAAATTCAAACCCACCCACTGATGGTTCACCTTAGGTATACTGCCTTACGGCTTTATTGATAGTGAAACGCCTGAGTTGAGTATGGCTGTTGTAAAGGAATATAGAGCAAAAGGTATCGGCAAACAATTACTAAAGACACTGATTGATAATCTCAAGAATGATCGGTTTAAACGAATTTCATTGAGCGTTGATAAAGCTAATTTTGCTCACATATTTTATAAAAACTATGGATTTGTTAATTATCTTGAAACACAAAAATCAATAATAATGACCAAAGAATTGATTGAAATTAAATGACGCTGCTTGTTATAAACAAACATTGCCCAAATAGTTGTCAATTTATGGGGTGTAGCTAGTATAAAGTAATGCATACCAACCTGACACATTAAGTTGTATTTCTTTTCTTTAATTAGAAAGTGCAAGTATTGGCGGTTCAAGTATTCGTGGGGTTGTAGATCATTTAAATGTTAGAAAAATCAGCAATATTTACTAACCTAAACTAAAAACTAATCCATAAAAAGATGAAGGCATTTAAATTATTAGCTCCACTTATATTGTTACTGCCTATTTATAGTTGTGAAGAACCATCTGGTAATTCATAGAATTGTAATGTTAGAGATTATTTTTCCAATGAGCCATTGAGTGATGTGGAGATGTCATTTGATGTTGGTGTGCCTGGTATTGCTAATGGTATTCTTGGAGGTGGTATGGATCGTGATAAATATTACGCAATAAGTGATGAAAACGGAAATTTTGAACTTTCTGATTTAGGTGATGATGTTAGAAGCATTTTATACCCCAATTTTGTGCGTTCATATGTTTGTGATAGTACACAAATAACATGGAAGTACTTTACTCAAGGTAGTCATGATGATAGTTTGTGGATTGTTAAGGGTGAAAATACTGCTTTAAGATTAAAGCTTGCTGGTTTAACCTATTTTCATCATCCTATCAAAAATAACGCTGGTTATGCCATTGACTCGATTCTTATTCAAGTGTATGGTCAAAATGATATGATAACAAAGAAGAAACAAAAGTCTAAAGTGTTTTATTTGTTACCTTCCAAGCTTCATAATATTGAGCTTACTTATGTGTCACAGGGGCAAAGACGGTCTCGTACAATACAAAAGTATATATCTTGCGCTTATTCTACTTTAACAGACGAGTCGTATGCGATTATGTTTAATGATTTTGATGTTTATTTACCTGAATAAAGAAGCACTAGAACCTATTTAATATGCGGGTTGGTAGAAGACTGCTTTAATAGTTCGGTGTTTGGTAAAGGTTGATGCGCAAAATAGGCCTTTTGCATAGGCAAGAGCCCTTTTTTAGGCTTTTTATTGTTTGTTTATTTTATTGAGTCCACTGGAATTCTAAAACCAAATTCGCTGCCATTTTCTCCATTGGAGTTTACCCAAATTTGGCCATTCATCTTTTCAATGTAACCCTTGCAAATAGATAATCCTAAACCAGTGCCTCTGGACAAACTGTCTTTGTTAGTATCCTTAGCCTGTATAAAACGGTCGAATATGCTTTGGTGGTATTCTTTACTAATGCCAGTGCCAGTGTCACATACTTTAAATTGTAGGTTGTTGTTTGTATAACAGACTTCCAGGGTTATACTTCCTTGTTTAGTAAATTTTAGGGCATTACTAACTAGGTTGTCGAGTATCTGTCTTAGTTTTGTGCCATCACAATACATTATATTCTCAGTTTCATTTATGCTTACATTTGAAACTAACTCAATGCCTTTTTCTAGGGCTAAAGGTTTGTAAAATTGCACGATGTCATGTAATAAATGGGAAATGTCTAGCGTCTCATAATGTAATTCTATCATGCCCGACTCAATTTTTGAGATGTCGATAATGTCGTTTACAATGCGCAGTAATTGCTGGCTGCTTTCGGTGATGATAGTGGTGTAGTCTGTTTTTTCTCGTTCGCTTAAATCGGCGATGCCTAATAGTTGTGAAAATCCCACAATACCATTCATGGGTGTTCGTATTTCGTGACTCATGTTTGCCAAAAATGCACTTTTTAGTCGGTCAGACTCCTCCGCTTTTTCTTTAGCTCGTATTAAATCTTCTTGAATAAGTTTTAACTCGGTAATATCTTCATAAGTACCTAATACACCTACTATTTCATTTTGCTTATTTGAAATGGGTATTTTATTGGTTCGTAGGGTTCGAATTAACTCTCCCTCTTTAGCTTGTGGCTCTTCAAAATTTAATTTGGGAATGCCAGTTGTCATCACCTGTTTGTCGTCTGCTCGATAGAGCATACCAATATCTCTCGAGAAAAGTTCAATATCTGTTTTACCTATTATTTCATCCAGTTTTGATAACCCCGCATCGTGCAAAAATACCCTGTTACAGCCCAGGTAGTTTGAGTTTAGGTCTTTCCAAAACACACGTACAGGAATGTGGTCTAACACCAATTGCATCATTTTATTGGCGCTTTCTAGCTCTTTTTCTTTCTTTAGTAAGTAATCGTTGGCTTGGCTTAATTGTTCGTAACTCTCCGATAATTCCTCGTTAAGCGATAAGAATTCTTCATTTTGTGTTTGTATTTCTTCACTTTGTTCTTGTATTTCCTCGTTTTGTTTTTTTAGTGTTTGTTCATACTTAGCCTGTTGGGTTAAGTCTGATATAAAACAAACAACCATGTTTTTGTTTGAAAAGAAGAATTTTATTTTGAAGAAACGATCACCTGCTTCATTAACCACATTGTACTGGTTTTCAAAGGTGCTATTTTTAAAATTATCACATATTTTAGTCCAGTAATTTTTAGTTTCTGGTATTATTTCAAGCAGGCTTTTGTTAATTAAATCTACTTTTGGAGTTTTGGTCAATTGTGAAAAAGTATCATTGACGCTCTCAAACAATAAATCAGTTACTTGTCCTTGGGTATCTCTTTTTATTGAGAAAACAACAACACTCAACGGCAATTTGTCAATGATTAACTGATAGAAAGCATTTTGCTGCTCAACCTGATTTTGTAAGTGAGTGATCTGATTTTCCAAATCTATGATGGATGGTTTTGTCATGTTTTTCGTACGAGAAGTTAAACATTAACCCTTCAGCATTTTAAAGATATGGAAAGATTTTATAAAGTGGTATTCTTTTTCGTATTAAATGTTGTCTTTTGGTTATTACTTGATGATTTCCCAAGTGCTAAGGCTTAAGATATCAACCCCCCACCAATGACTTTATTTTGATGGTAAAAGACAATGGATTGCCCGGGCGTAAGTGCCCAAACGGGTTGGTTGAAATTGACTTTGATGGATTGCTTGCTTAACGGTTCTATGGTACCAAAATAACCGGGTACACTATCTATGCCTCTGATGCGTATAAACACTTCATCGTTCCATAATTCGTTTTGTGGAGTTATGGAACTGTTGTGTAACACTGTTGTAGAGCAAAATAGCAGCTCCTTGTTACCAGTCGTTAAGGTGTTATTAGTGGGGTTGATGCCAATAACACAATGATCACTCGCTATGTTTGTGATGCCTTTTTTTTGGCCAATGGTATAAAAAGGAAAGCCTTCGTGATGACCAACAGCAACTCCTTCTTGGTTAAGTACAATGCCAGGTTTAAATGCAGATGTTTCTCTAGGTAGGTTTTTTTGTAGGAATTCTTTGTAATTGGAACCGTTTAGGAAACAAACACCCATGCTTTCTTTTTTGTCTGCATAATGGGTATATCCCAACGAACGTGCCAATTCGCGCACCTCTGATTTTTTGAGTTTCCCAAGGGGGAATAGTGCTTTTTTGATGATACTTTCATCTAGGTTCCATAAGAAGTATGACTGGTCTTTGTTTGGGTCTAATCCTTTGCTGATGTAGAATCTGTTTTTATACTGTTCGGTTTGCACGTAATGACCAGTTGCAATGTAGGCACTGTTGGTTTTGATGGCAAATTCATTAAGTAATTTCCACTTGATGGTTTCGTTGCATCTAATGCATGGGTTGGGCGTTTTACCATTTAAATAGTCCGATGTGAAATAATCAATCACTTCGGTCTTAAACGTGGCTCTGCAATCAAGCACATGATGTTCTATTTGAAGTTCGTGTGCTAAGTTTTGAGCTGCTTTGATGGACTCTTGCTCAGCGGTATCAAACGTTAGTAAGGTAACGCCAATAACGGTGTAGCCTTGTTTTTGAAGTAAAATGGCGGTCATGGAACTATCCATACCGCCACTCATACCTAGTATAACTTGTTTATTGTTTGGCATTATTCCGCTATGTTGTTTCGTACCTTAGCTAAAAAGGTTTGCATGCCTTCGGTGTTTTTTGTTTTGATGAGCTCCAGAAGTTCTTTCAGTTGAAAACGTATGTTTTCTACTTGTTCGTAGGTGTATGGGTTAAAGAGAATTTCTGTTAAGAGATGGTCTTCTTCCGAAAGGAGTCCTTTGGCAATGATCATGTGTTTTTTAAACGTAGTCCCAGGTGCTTTTTGATGTTTCATACAAGCAGCAAAAACCAACGATGATGAAAACGGAATACTTAACGAATAGGCAATCGCCTCATCGTGCCCCTCGAAACTATAATCGTGTATGTTAAGGCTTAGCGACTTATAAAAATCCTTAAAGAAGTTGATGCCTATTGGATCGCCCTGAGAAATAATGATGGCATGATGTAAACTTAAATCGTTTAAGTTGGCAAAGGTAGGTCCAAACATGGGATGTGTAGATACATACCTAAAGCCAGCCTTTGTGTAAAACGCTTGAAAACCTGTTTTAACAGAGGCAATGTCTGAGATAATACATGCCTTGGGTAGATGAGGCAGTACTTCATTAAAGGCTGCTAAGGTATGTTTTAAACTCACTGAATTAATGAGTAATTCAGGTTCAAAAGCTGTAATTTCTTCTGCTTTAGTAAATCGTTGGGTGTTAAAAACGTACTTCAAGCGGTTGATGTCCTTGTCGTAGATGGCCACTTCGTGTTGTAAACAAAGGGCATCTGTTAGCCATGTACCCATCTTTCCGGCACCTAGTATACAAATTTTCATAGCTGGTATGTCAATAATGAATGACTATAAAAGCCCTCTCGCCATTTGAGGTGTGAGAGGGTTTTATTTCCTTATTTATCTTTATTCATGATGTTGTTTTGGCACTCCACCGACTCTTCGTGAATGTGCTCATACACTTTAAGCACAAATTCTGGGTTTAGGCCCACGCGTTCGGCTTGTTCTTTACGTTTGTTCATCACTTCATCGTAACGACGTGTTTGTAAAATAGTGATGTTATTATCGTATTTGTATTGACCAATTTTCTCAGATACGGCCATTCTCGATTTTAACAAATCCAATAATTGACCATCGATGCTATCAATTTGCTTGCGTAACTCATCCAAAGTCACACGTGGTTTGTCGCCAATGGTTGCATCACGAAATACCAATTTATCCATGATGTTTTTGAGAGCCTCAGGCGTTACTTGTTGAGCGGCATCACTCCAAGCCTTTTCAGGACAAATATGAGACTCTATAAGTAAACCATCGAAGTTTAAATCCATGGCTTCTTGCGATAAGTCGTGTATCATAGCCGATTTACCACCGATGTGACTAGGGTCTACAATAATTGGTAAGTTTGGAATACGACGACGTAACTCAATGGGAATAGGCCATTCTGGATTGTTGCGAAACTGTGTTTTGCTATAGGTGCTAAATCCGCGGTGGATGGCTCCAATTTTTTTGATTCCTGCTTGGTTCACACGTTCTATGGCGCCAATCCATAATTCTAAATCAGGATTAACAGGATTTTTTATTAAAACAGGTATGTCGCAACCTGCTAAGGCATCAGCCACTTCTTGCACTGCAAAAGGGTTTGCCGTGGTGCGAGCACCAATCCATAACATATCAACACCATATTTAAGTGCTTCGTAAACGTGTACTGCAGTGGCTACTTCCACACATACAAACATACCCGTTTCTTCCTTCACTTTTTTAAGCCATGGTAAACCAATAGTGCCTACACCTTCAAAGGCGCCTGGGCGAGTACGTGGTTTCCAAATGCCTGCACGGAATATCTTCACCCCATTGGCCGCTAACTGACGAGCCGTTTCTAGGGTTTGTTCTTCTGTTTCGGCACTACAAGGGCCTGCAATTAAAATAGGTCTTTTCAGTTCCATTCCTGGTAACGAAAGAGGCTGTAAATCCAGATTATATCCCATGATATGTTGTTTTAATGTTTTAGTTTTTTGATGCGTTCTATGGCTTCGTTAAGCAATGTTTGTTTGGTGCATAAGCTAATGCGGATGTAACGTTTGCCTATCTCACCAAATATTAATCCAGGTGTAATAAATACATCACAACCGTATAGTATCTCATCAGAAAGTACGCCGCTGTCTTTAATGGTGTCTGGTATTTTTGCCCACACAAACATGCCCGACTGGCTGGTGTCGTACTTTGTATCTAACAAATCCATTATCTTAAACACCAAGTCTCTACGTTGGCGATATTCTTTATTTACACTTTGGTACCAGTCGTCGCCCAAGGCCAATGCTTTGGCAGCTGCCATCTGCATGGGTTTAAACATGCCCGAGTCCATATTACTTTTCACCCTAAGGATGTATTGAATA
>QKIO01000186.1 GCA_003251015.1 Bacteroidales bacterium | reverse complement strand
GGTGGTTTTTCAACGGAGATAGATCGTTACAACTCTGTAGGATTTGTTGTAGACTTTAACAAATTATTAGTACCTACACCTCAACCAGATGATACTGGATCAGAAGAGCCTTCTATGGCAGGATTATTTAGCTCTTTTAATGATGCGCCTGGTGGTTTTGAAGAAGAATTACAAGAAGTAATGGTAAGTATTGGTGGTGAATATTGGTACAACAAACAGTTCGCTATTAGAGCTGGTTACAACCACCAAAACGAAAATAAAGGTAATTTAAAGTATGCTACTGCTGGCATTGGCATTAAGTTTAACTCATTTGCCTTAGATGCCTCTTATATAATACCAGTAGTACAAGATAACCCTTTGGCTAACACCGTTCGTTTTTCTTTATTATTTGATTTGGGTAATTTAAAATAGCCACTAATGACTAACATTAGAGTAGGATTTGGATACGATGTACACCGCTTAGCCGAAGGAGAAGAACTTTGGCTAGGCGGTATTTTTGTGAAACATAAAAAGGGTAGCGTTGGTCACTCGGATGGAGATGTGCTGATTCATGCTATTTGTGATGCCTTATTTGGCGCAGCTAATATGCGTGATATTGGTTATCATTTCCCAGATAACGACCCAAATCTTAAAAATATAGACAGTAAAATACTACTTAAAAAATGTATTAAGCTATTACGCGAAAAAGGTTACGAAATAGGTAATATTGATTCCACAATAGCACTTCAAACCCCCAAAATAAAGGACATCATTCCACAAATGCAAGCCACACTAGCAGACACGCTAGAAATTGACATTGATAACATCTGTATCAAAGCTACAACAACGGAGAAATTAGGATTTATTGGAACTGAAGATGGTATTTCTGCTTATGCGACGGTATTAATCACCAAGGACTAAACACTTCCGACTTAACTCCAAAGAATACAAAGATAAACTCTTAGCTCAAGTCACTGAAGACGTTTAGCTAATGAACATGAGTTTCTACCGTTGCTATATTTACTTTCAAAATAATCTTCTCTGGAGCCATAGCCTTAGTAAAACCAGAAAAGAAGTCTTCTACATTATCAATGACTATATTTGCAGTATAAAACTTACCTTTCTTAATCACTTGGAACTCTATTTCTCTTGACGAATTCTTAAGCGTAATAATGCCTTTAACAGGAATTGGTTTATCATCGCCATCAAAGAAATCACTTGTGTCAATACTTAAATACCCAAAAGGATATTTTACAACATCAAAATACACAGGTGATTTTAGATGACTAACCAACATATCTCGAATTTGAATATTACTCACATCCGTATTACTTAATGTACGCAAATCCAATACAAACAACCCTTTTCTAATTCGGTTCTTTTTAATCTGAAATTCACCCTGTTTAAACTGAATTAAGCCATTATGAGTTCCTGCGTGCCACTCTATGTAAGACAAATCCTTCGACAAAGTATATTGCTGCGCAAAACTCACACTATTCACGCTCGCGAAAAAGATGATGCAAAATGATATACAAATTGTTTTAAAACACATAACTCACAGTTTTACCGTTAACCCGTACTATAAATATATTTATTATTTAGAAATAAACAGCAAGAAAACAAAGTAAAAAATAAACTTACGCAAGGCTCATGTCTAATGTGATTTTCTAACAAACTTATTTTCCACTTGTTTGTTTCCTATTAAGAAAATATAGATATGAAGACAAATACACATTACCCAATTATCATTATAGGGGGCAGCATAGCTGCAATTGGTGCAATAAAAGCGATCAGTAGTAAACAATCATCTCTAAACATACTATTAATATCTGGTGAAGATAGACTCCCATACAAGAGAACTCAAATTAACAAAAACATTGTAAACGGCTTTTCTAAAGATCAATTTAAAATTGCCGACTTAAATTGGTACAAACATAGAAATACGGATTTAGTACAAGATTTTGTGATATCTATAGACCGATTAAACAAAAGTGTAACAACCATTAAAGGGCAAACCTTTACCTACAACAAACTATTACTAACAACAGGAGTTTCATCAAAACTGCCAACTATTGACGGTCTAACTTCACAAGATTACTTAAAGGTGCAAAATGCTGCAGATGTTGATCTATTGATGAGCCTATTACCAAAAGGTGAGAACTTTTTGATTATTGGATCAGGTGTAGAAGGTATTGAAACAGCAGATCAATTGCACCGGATGAATAAGAAAGTAGTTATTATTGATAGACATGGACTACCCATGCGTAAACTATTGCCAGAAATCATCTCGCAAAAGCTAAAAGAAACCATGTTAACATTAGGTTTAAATTATCATTCAAACACTACGATTAGTAACATCCACAAAACAAACGAAGGCAAATACCAAACAACTATTGACAACATAAACTATTTGTTTGATGGAATTATCTCTTGTGCTGGAACCCAACCAAACATTGATTTACCATCTAAAAGTGGCATTGTTGTAAACAAAGGCGTTATTGTTAATGATTACTTTTCAACAAACGATCCATATATTTATGCAGCAGGAGATGTAGCTGAGCATAAAAACAATATTATCACAGGATTATGGCATGCTGCAGAATATCAAGGAGGGGCTGCTGCTCTAAACATGATCAACATACCCACACCGTTTATAAACAAGCCATTTAGATTAAAAACAGAGGTTTTTGGGATGTACTTATTTTCTGCTGCTTTCGAAAGTAATGATATGGAATCATTAGAAAAACACGAAGAAAAAAGCGGAATTATTACAAGAATACTGTATTACGCTAATGACAAATTAAAGGCAATGGTGATGCTTAATGATGGACAAAGAGCTGCACTTTATCAACAAGCATTAATGGAAGAATGGACTGCTAGTGAGGTAAAAACAAAAATACCATTACTACCTGCTCTTTCGTTTAACTTTGCACCAACATTTAAATAACACAAAAGGGGCCTAGCGCCCCTTTTCCTTCTGTATATATAATATTACTAATTCATTATTTTGTGTACTAAATCAGAGGCTTCCTTTAATGTGATTGCTGAATACACCTTCAATCCCGATTCGTCAATAATCTTTTTACCGCCCTCAGCATTAGTGCCTTGCAACCTAACAATAATAGGAACATTAATCTCCCCTATCTTTTCATAAGCTTCAACTACACCTTGAGCTACTCGATCACACCGTACAATACCACCAAATACGTTAATTAAAACTGCCTTTACGTTAACATCATTTAATATTATCTTAAGTCCTGCTTCCACGGTTTTAGCATTAGCACCTCCACCCACATCCAGAAAATTAGCCGGCTCTCCTCCTGCCAACTTAATAATATCCATAGTAGCCATCGCTAGCCCTGCGCCATTAACCATACATCCTACATTGCCATCTAACTTAACAAAATTCAGATTGCTTTTGCCAGCTTCAAGTTCAGCAGGATCCTCTTCGTTCTCATCCCTCATTGCAGCCAAATCAGAATGCCGAAACAAGGCATTATCATCTAAATTAACCTTAGCATCTACAGCTAAAATCTTATTATCAGAAGTTTTTAATACTGGATTAATCTCAAACATACTTGCGTCACAACCTTCGTAGGCTTTATATAAGGCAGACACAAAACCAACCATCTCTTTAACCGCTTTTCCCTCAAGACCAAGATTATAGGCAATCTTTCTAGCCTGAAAAGCTTGCAAACCTACACTTGGATCAACTTCCTCCTTATAAATAAGCTCTGGAGTATGCTCTGCTACATACTCTATATCAACTCCTCCCTCTGTGGAATACATAATTATATTACGTCCTGTATCACGATTAAGTAATACACTCATATAAAACTCCTTTGTTTCAGACTCACCAGGATAATAAACATCTTGTGCTATAAGTACTTTACGCACAAGTTTACCTTCCGCCCCAGTTTGATGAGTGACTAGGTTCATTCCTAAAATAGATGTTGCAATAGCACGGACATCTTCTAATTTCTTGGCCAACTTAACGCCCCCACCTTTACCTCTACCTCCTGCGTGAATCTGAGCCTTAACAACCCACCAGCTCGTTCCCGTTTGAACACTTAACAAAGAAGCTGCCTCAACAGCAAGCTCAGGTGTATCAGCCACTATCCCTTCCTGTATAGAAACACCATAGGACTTTAAAATTTGTTTTCCTTGATACTCGTGAATATTCATAGCAACGATTTAAAGTTAGAAATACAAAGACACCGCATGCAATAAAACAGTAGACGGCACATCTTTCAGGCAACTACTAAAAGCAAACAGTAGTAATTAAAACAGGATTAATAGTACTTTTGTTTAAAATATAAGAAGAAATGCGGAAATTAAAAAACAGTGAATTAAATCGCTTATCAATTGCAGACTACCAACAAACAACAAAAACACCAATTGTAGTCGTACTAGACAACATAAGAAGCCTAAATAACATCGGCTCAACATTTCGTACATCAGATGCCTTTTGCATAGAAAAAATAGCTTTATGCGGCATTACAGCCACACCCCCAAACAAAGACATACACAAAACTGCGTTAGGCGCTGAGGATGCCGTTAAATGGAATTATTACTCCAGTACATTGGATGCAATAAACGAATTAAAAAAACAAGATTACATCATATGTAGCATTGAACAGGTAGAAGGAAGTACGAGTTTAGAAAACTTCTTGCCTAAAGATGATTGCAAATACGCCGTGGTATTTGGGAATGAAGTAAAAGGGGTTGATCAAAAGGTTATTAATGAAAGTGACTTCTGTTTAGAAATTCCTCAATATGGAACAAAGCACTCATTCAATATTTCAGTAACCGTAGGAATTGTATTATGGGAATTGTTTAAAAAGCTTAGATAAACAAAAAGGGCTGCCAATGGCAGCCCTTTCTATTTTAATAAATTTCTTAAATTACTGAATAGCCGCTTTAAAAGTAGCATCTTCAATAAACTTAGCAAATTCCATATCTGTTAATGCCATTTTCTTGTATTTAGCATCTAAAGAAACAGACTTACGTAATGATTCAAACATTAAATCATTCTCGCCAGAACGAGCAGCAGCGATAGCTTTAAGATAATACTTTAAACCTGCTTCTTTTGTATTAGCATTTAAAGTAGATAAGGCAGCATCATATTTTTTAGCTAAAATCTTAGCCAAAGCAGCGTTGCAAGTAGTGCTGTTACCAAAGTAACGAACTGCAGCTTCGTAATCTCCTTTGTAAATAGATATAATACCTAAGTTGTTATCTAACTCAGCACCTGCACCAGCAGCTGCTCCAAAGAACTCCTCAGCTTTAGCTAGGTCACCTTCGTTTATTGCAATTACACCTAAGTTATTATTTACTTGAGAAACACCAGCTTTTAATCCATTAGCTTTTGTAAATGCAGCTTTTGCACCAGCTAAATCTTTTTTAGCATAAAGAGCACAGCCAACATTATTAATAGCTCTCCAATCTTGAGGATCTTTAACTACAGCAGCATTGTAGATAGCTAATTTCTCATCAGCATCAGTTGTTAACGTAGCACTGTAAAGCAATTCTTCCATGTTTAATTTTGATGGATCACTCTTAGAAAGATCTTTAATAGCTTCATCAGTTTTTCCAACTACATCAACATTTACAGTTAATTTAGAACGACGTAATTGAGGCAGAACATCAGTAGCAATTACTTTAAACGTTTCAGACATGTTCTTAATTTCACGCTCACGAACTTCAGGATCGCTATACATAGAAAGTACACGTAAAATTAATTCTTTGTCTTGAATGGTAGATTTTTCCATCAATGCTTTAAAACCTTCCCAATCTTCAGGAGTACTCTTTACATTAAAAAATCCTTCTGCATCAGAACCAGTCACTTTAGATTTTTTTAACTCACGAGTTAAATAATCTTGAGCTACCTTTTCACGTTTAGACGCTAAACCTGTGTTTAAGTCTGTAGCACCATCTGGTGATGCATACGCAGAGATTTGAACACCTTTGAATTTTTTGTTTTCAGCTACCTGAGCCTCTGTGATAAATTTCTGAAGAGCAATAACTTCATCTTTTTTCAATTCAGTACCGCGAATGCTAGCTTGTTGAATTAAGAAAAAGATATCAGCCATTTTTTGTTCAGAAACAACTCTTTTGAATTGATCAGCACCAACTGCAACTTCAGCACCATCATTAACAACTAAAGTTGACGTAGATAATACACCATCAGCAATTTTGTAATCGTCAAAATCTGCAGTGCTAGAACCTTTAGTTGCCTTAATACGCACAACTAGATCCGACACACGCATTTTGTCGTTATAAGGCACAGAGTTAGTGTAAGTAAAAGAACCTCCATTAGTATAAGAGATTGTTTTTTCATTACCGTCTACTGCTTCACCTTGTAGTTTATAAGATGGGAATGCAGTTTCACCGCCTTCGTAAACTAATACAGGTGTCGCTTCTAAAATTACTTTTTTATCAAAATACTTTTCAGGAATCTGAACAGTTACTTCAACATCGACTTTACCAGCGTGAGCTTCAAGAACTTCTGGAGTTACTTTATACTTCACGCCTGGGGCGGTTTTTTTCATCTTATCCAACCCAGAACAGCCTACCATAAGTACTGCTAGAGCTAGGGTTGTGAAAAGGCTAATTCTTGTTTTTTTCATGTCTACTCAATTATTTGTTATTGTATAAAATTGATTCGTGTTACGATACTTACAAATTTAATAATGTTTTTAAAATTTAAAAGCCCGTAGACTATTAATTGCAAATATATATAATATCAACACATAATAACAATCTAGGT